>JAZNUL010000019.1:0-27989 GCA_045592285.1 Acutalibacteraceae bacterium | reverse complement strand
CGAAGGACTTCCGAAACTCAGCACTTTGCACTCAGCACTCAACACTTTTGCGAAGCAAATCAGTTTGCTCCAATTACAAAACTAAGCCCTACAAATGCAACATAAATGCCGAGCATTAAAATACCCTGCCAACGAGAAAGCTTTTGTTTTATCATTGTTGGTACTGTGAGTATGAGCATTACAGCGAGCATTACAGGAATATCAAGAACGAGCGAAGAGTTGATACCATTAATTAAACCTGAGCAAGGAACTGTAAACGGATTTATTGTAATAGCTGCACCGCTTACAAGAACTAAATTGAAAAGGTTTGCACCAATAATATTACCAAGAGAAAGTGAGCCGTGACCTTTTGCAAGTGATGTAATAGCAGTTACAAGTTCCGGGAGCGATGTACCTAAAGCAACTATAGTAAGACCGATAACTGCATCTGAAACACCGAGTGCTTTTGCTACGATTGTTGCGTTATCAACAAGTAAGTCTGCACCAATTGCGATAACTGCCGCACCAAGCACTAACATAATTATATCTTTTAAAAGGCTATCTTTTGTGCCTTTTTCTTTTGATTCAACAACGTGGTCTTCGCCACTTTTTGCTTCTAATTCTTCTTCACTTGTGAGAGCACCAAGTTCTTCTTCTTTTTCAACAACCTCAATAGGTGCTGCGCTCTTTTTCATTCTTAAAACAGTTGTTACCATATAAACAACAAATGTAATAAGTAAAAGAATACCTGTAAGACGAGAAAATTCGCCTGTAATGTAAGCAGTACCACAATAGAATGCTGCAGAACCAAAGAAGAAAGCAACTGGTAAAATCATACTTTTTCTTGCAGCTGCACCAGGCTTTACCGAAATAGTAATAGCCGCGATTAAAGATGTATTACAAATAATTGAACCTATTGCATTACCATAAGCAATAGAGCCATTACCGCCAGCCGCTGCACCTGCAGAAACCATTACTTCAGGAAGTGTTGTACCAATTGAAACAACGGTTGCACCAATTAAAATTTCTGGTAAGTGGAAACGTCTTGCAATACCAGTAGCACCATCAACAAACCAGTCGCCACCTTTAATAAGTAAAACAAAACCAACTGCCAGTAAGAGTACTGGAACTAATAATTCTGACATTTTTTAAAACCCCTTTTGTTAATGTATTTTTATATTAACATAAATTTTCTGTTTATTCAATTATTAAATTGACCTTATTGACTCAACCGGCTTCTTCTTTGCAGCACTATATACTGGCAAGAACGTTGCAACAACTGCAGTTGCAACAGCAATTCCCACTAACACGCCAAACGAAGCAAAACCAAACACCATAAGAGATGCGCCAATTTCTGTAGCTAACATAATGTTCATTATTTTACAGGCAATTATTGTGGTAACAGTAGAAACTAAAACACAAATTGCAGCTATAACAAATGACTCAGAGAAGAATATCTTAAACACATCCACACTTCTTGCACCAACAGCTCTTAAAATACCAATTTCTTTAATTTTGTTGCTTATAGAAACTGAAATAAAGTTAGAGAAAAGAAGCACCGCAAATACTGCCAACACTAAGCCTACATATAAAAATGCCGTGGAAAGTTCCTTTACAGTATGGTCCACAGACTCTAACTGGTCTATAAAGTTACCCGCTAATGCTAATCTACTATCGTTTTCTGACCAATTTTTATTTTCATAAATCGCCCAAAATTCATTAGCAAGCTCTTCTGAATATACAAACGGTAAATATATATTTGTGTAAACAGCAGAGTTTTCTTCTACGTAATTTGTTTTTGTTTCAGCGTAATAATCAAGTGTATTTTTCTGCGAATCCCAGATTGTTTTGAACGCTTTATCTGAAATTACAATTTTTCCCATTGAATAATTATTTCGTTCTTCGTAATATACACCTATTATGTTAAATTCTTCTATATCGCCAAAACTTATATTGTTGTTTTTATCATAAAGCTTAAGACCAATTTTTATTTCGCCATTACTGTTTTTGAGATACTGTAAAATCTCATCGGTTTTTTCGTCAATCTCTTCTTTAGTATATGCAGTAAATATATCTTCATCAGTTTCGATATCATAACTATATTCACCGCCCTGAGAAACGTTATTTGCTATTTCACCAAGACGATAATATCTGTCTGAATAGTAGCCACTATCAGCAAGATTATAAAAATACTCTGATGCAACAGAAGCTAACGCTATTGAAGAGATTATTGCATCTCGTTCTTCTAAATTCGTCTTTTCAGGAGAAACAAATTTAATTTCATCGTTTAATTTGAAGTTCGAATAATCCATATAACAAGCATTTGACCAGTCTGGGAAATTATATGTTTCATTATGGTTTACTGCCACAGTAGCTTCTGTGTAATTATAAAGACTTTCAACATATTCTGTATTTTCCTGAGACAATGTTTTCAAATGATTTTCTGTAACAAAAGCAATAAGATAAATACCATCTGTAAGAAGCAAATTGTAATCCATAAGAAGTGTTTTGCTTTCTTCTGTTGATTCTTTTATTATTTCATACTCAGCAGGTAACTGGGGTACCCTTAAAATACCTGTGATTTTATAATCGATACCGCCTAAAACTATTGTTTTACCAATAATATCCTCTGCACTTTTAAGGTTGAGAGCTTCATTCTGACTACCAAATACACCACAATTATAAAGCATTTCTGCTGTGTATGATGTAATCATCATTTCGTTATCGTTAATTGGGTACTCGCCAATTATGTCGTTTCTTAAACCATTATCTTCTGGTAAAACAGCAAATGCGCTTACGTTTGTAACCCAGTATGGATTAGTTGTCTGACGTACGCTGAAATTAGCACTAAAAGCGACGCCACCAAAAGCATTTTCGCCAAAGGTTTTTGCCTGTGCTTTGAGGTCCTCGTTTGTAAATTTGCCGGATGTAACTGATTCATATTCAGTTTCACCTGCAATTTTATCTACCCACTTAACCTGAGTTTTAAATTCTTTTTTAAGCTGAATCATAGAATTATCTGAGTCAGCCATTGTCTGCAAGAATGTTGCTTCGCTATCATAAAAATTAAGTGTAGTAAGAAGCGAGAAAAGAACAAAAGCAATAGTACAGAGAAGTATTGTTAAAACAAGTCTAAATGGCTTATTCTTAAGACTTGAAACGCCAATTTTAAAGGCGTGCTTCAATGGTAACTTAGAACGTATAAATTTACTTTCGGCACCTGTGTACTCTTTTTCAATCAATTCAGAAATATTTGTATCTTTAAATACTTCTTTTTCACCATTTTCACTTATGCGACTTGCTTTTTTAAATTTTTTAACGTCTCTTTCGCCGTTTGCAATAATTACGTCTTCTTTTGAATTCTTCAAGAAATTTTTTATTTTCTCAAAATCACTATCTGTAAGCTCTGCGCCACTTTTAACACAAAGTACATCGCCAAAAGAATTGATATTCTCAGTTAATTCTTCTGTTTTAACTTCTGTTTTTGTAACGTCAGAAAGAATTTTACCATCTTTTAATTCAATTATTCTGTCGCCGTATTCTTCAGCAAAATCTCTGTCGTGAGAAACAACTACAATGAGTTTGTCACGAGAAAGCTTTTTAAGAGTTTCAAACACTTGCTTACCAGTAGCAGAATCAAGTGCGCCAGTAGGCTCGTCTGCCATAATAATTTCAGGAGATTTTATAAGAGCACGTGCTATTGCTATTCTTTGCTTCTGACCACCTGAAAGGGTGTTAGGCTTACGCTTTGCAAAGCCCTCTAAATCAACGTCTTTAAGTAATTTATTAATTGCTTCTTTATCTTTAGGTTTACCTTGTAATTCAAGTGCTAAAGCAATATTATCTTCAACAGAAAATTCATCTAAAATATTATATTCCTGAAAAATGAAGCCAACAAAGGTGTTTCTGTAGCTGTCAAAATCACTTTGTGTAAAATCCTTACTGCTTCTGCCTTTAACGATTATTTCGCCTTCTGATGGTGCATCGAGACCACCACAAACATTAAGAAGCGTTGATTTACCACTACCTGATTTACCAAGCAAAAATACTAAGCCTTTTTCTGGAAACTGAATTGACACACCATCAAGTGCATCTGTAACAACATCATTTTTAGTTTTATAAATCTTTTTAAGATTTTTAACCTCTAACATATTGTCCCTCACATATCCGCATAAATTTTCAGTATATATTATACCATAAATAACTACATTTGTAAATATTAAGAGAGCCGACACCCTTGCCGGCTCTCAGTTGTTATTTACTATTTACAAATTTAATAAGCTTCTGCCAATCTTCACGGCTGAAATAATGTGTGCCTTTTCTCATATGGTAACCAATATCACCATTAAAGAATTCGTCGCCTGCTTCAGCAAAGCGGTTTTCGCACTCGAAACCATTTTTAAATGCAGGTGAAGCCGCAACACAAGCTAATTGTTCAGATTGCGGATGTGCCCAGGCATCCTCTTTTGCACTACCTATTAATACATACCTTGGTGCAATTGAAGCAATTAAATAATGCTGGTCAAATGGCATAGCACTTTCATTTTTTGAATACTTCTTATAGTTCTCGCAGAACCAGAATGGAAATCTGTCACAAATATCTTCAACTGTTTCACCGGTAGTACCCCTTGCAAGTGCAGCGCCACTGCAACCTGAATCATTTGAATAACTGAATTTAAAGCGTTCGTCAAACATAGCCGCAACAAGCGCAGTTTTACCGAGTCTTGAATGACCACAAACCACACTTTTTTCTAAATCTAATCTGTCAGAAAGAGTTTCGGCATAATCAAGCACCCTACTTGCCGCCCACGCCCACATAGCAATTTTACCAGAATCAGTTTCATTTCTTTTACCATCTGGGAAAAGTATACCAGCAAGACCATTTGTAAAATCACAATCATCAGACGTAACGTCTTCATAGCAAACTGTTAAAACTGCAAAACCATTGTCAATAATTTCTTCCGTCGGCTGGTATCTGTCAGGGTTAGCATCTCTGAAATTCACGTGAATAAAAAACGGGTGTTTTTCGTTATCATTCGGCAAAACTTCGTAAAACGGGAAAGAAAATTCTTTACCATTCAATGTACCCTTTGCAATAACCTTATATATACTCGCCTTGTTTGCACAAAAGCGTGGAACCATAGGTTCATCTTCTTTTATAAACTCTAATTTTTCTGGCTCTGGAAGCTTTTTGCCATAAATTTCATTCTGTAAAATTTCAATCATTTCTTCACGGGATTTAAGCTCTGGCAAATTTCTGTTCTTTAATTCTTGTTGTAACATAATTTTAACTCTCTCTTTTTATTTTTTGCAATTGTTTTTTCTTTTAATATTTAACACTGGAGATAAATCGTCATCATCAAATAATTCGCACAATGCATCTAAACCATTCTCGTGTTTATATTTCAATTCATCTTCATAAAGTGGAAAAAGTTGATAAAAATTTATTTTCCCAAGACCAGATATTTCTAAATTCATCTTTTCAAAATCTTGATTTAAACCATTGAGTAGTAACATACTACAAAACTTTGTGCTTTCGTCATAAGGTGTATTTTCTGCATCAGAAGATACTGTGTGACCAAGGCCAAGCCATGTATTACAATTTATTGGCAATCTCGCTGTACTTTTGAGTTCCTTTATAGGCCAATAAAATTTACCGTCACTTGATTTTATATCCCAATCTGGTGGTAAAAATATCATAAACTCGGCTCTTTCAAACTGATATTGTTGAAGCTCTGCAGGAACATTCATTTTATATGCACCAGCACCCATAGTAATTAGTTTGTAGTAATTGCTTTTTTCATTCGGGGGAATGATGAGAATATCTAAATGTATATCCGGAGAATAAATTTCGTGCAAAACTGATTCAAATTCACCAAATTGACTTTCGATAAATTTTTCATATTCATCCAATTCTTGCTCTGAATATAAAAATTTTGGATATACTGTTTTTTTGCTTCGTTCTTCTCCCTTTTCTGCTTCTGCTTTTATTTCTTTTTTCTTGAATTTATCAAAAATACCCATAACAATTCTCCTTTTTACATTTTTCCCCATTATACCCCATACAACCATATAAATCAATAAAAAACCAGCTTTTAAAGTTACTTTAACTAAAAATGATAGGGTAATTTCATTGTTATAGCACTAACAACTTATCAACCGACCACTGACCTGACGACTTGCATTTCTGAAAACAAAATGCTAATATACAAAACGGTGATTTTATGTTTACTCTTCTTTTAGCAATAATTTATTTAGGCTTTATAAGCCTTGGGCTTCCCGATGCACTTTTTGGTGCTTCGTGGCCTGTTTTACAACCAACCTTAGATGTTCCTCTTTCATTTGCAGGAATTGTTACTATGACTATTTCTGGTGGAACAATTATTGCAAGTCTTTTTTCAGATAAACTTACAAGTAAATTTGGTGCAGGGCTTGTTACCTCTGTAAGTGTAGGTATGACCGCTACTGCACTTTTAGGCTTTTCTTTCTGTACTGAATTCTGGCATTTAATACTTTGTGCTATTCCCTTGGGTCTTGGAGCTGGTGCAGTTGATGCAGCACTCAACAATTTTGTTGCACTTCACTTTGCATCAAAGCATATGAGCTGGCTTCATTGCTTCTGGGGTGTAGGTGCGAGTATAAGCCCTTATATAATGAGCTTCTGGCTCTCAAAAAATGAACAATGGGAAAACGGCTACAGAACCGTTGGATTTATTCAGATATTTCTCACAGTAATTCTTTTTATAAGCCTTCCGTTATGGAAGCAGATAAAAACAAATAATTTTGCAACAGATGATGAAGAAAGCACTGAACCTAAAAAACTCAGAGAAATTTTTAAAATAAAAGGTGTAAAAAGTGTGCTTTTTGCATTTTTAGCTTTTTGTGCAGTAGAGGCAACTGCTTTTTCCTGGACGAGTAGCTTTCTTGTTTTAGGCAAAGATCTTTCTGTTGATTCAGCCGCAAAATACGCTTCACTCTTTTATTTAGGAATGACTGTCAGCCGATTAATAACAGGCTTTTTCGCTGATAAATTAGGCGATAAAAAAATGATAAGACTTGGGTTTTCGATTGCTATTATTGGACTTATTATGATGATTTTACCAATCAGCAATACACTTATTTGTCTTGTTGGTATCTTTATAACAGGCTTTGGTAACGGCCCTATTTACCCTGCAATTATTCACTCAACACCTCATAATTTCGGCAAAGAAAATTCTCAGGCGGTAGTAGGCGTTCAGATGGCATTTGCTTATACCGGCTCTTCGTTTATGCCACCAATTTTTGGACTTATTGCAAATCATATTTCAATTTCACTTTTCCCTGTATTTTTACTTTTCTTTATAATTCTCGGTTCATTACTTATAGAAAATTTAAACAAAATAAAAAACACTGCTTGAACAAAAATTCAAGCAGTGATATTTTTTCATTCTTCAGGAAGCTCTGCAAGTTGAGTCATTTCTTCCATATTTACAACTTCTTTTTCGAATGTTGAAACGTATTTATCCTGGTAATAGTTTTCGTTTTTACTTGTAAAGCTACCATCAGGTGAATATGTAATTACTGTGCAGCCACGCTGTGCGCCTCTTCTTGAAATACCTATATATGCTAAGTAGTCAACGCTCATACCATAAGTTAATCTGATTCCCTTATATTCAACACAGAAATTGTTTTCGTGGTCATGACCACAGAAAATACCCTTTGTTGAGCCTAACTCTACCATTGTTTCAAAAAGCGTATCCTCACCCTCACCAGGGAAAACGATTATTCCGCTCTCACCTGCAACGCCATAAATATGCTTTACGTTTTCGGTATCCTTAAAGTCGTTTTCAACATATTCATACCACGCATCCTGATATTCCTCTAATGGAATGTGGAAAAATGCAGTTGATTTAGGAACAGGATTTTCCATATTTGAAACTGATTTATTATACTCAGTTAATTTCTCTATATTTTCTCTGTACCACTCAACCTGACTTTCACGGATATTTTCATAACCGTGACCAAAACCTAAAATGTCGTGTCTTAAATAAGAGTGACTGTCAAATGTAAAAATTGACTGGGTAATTTCACCTTTGGAATTTTTAATATTTATAATATTATTTCCATAACCATCTACATCCTCAGGACCACTTTTGAAAAGGCAATGTTTGAAACCACTATTTTCATAAAAGTCTGCGATTTCTGCCCTATTGTAATCACTGTATCTTTCTGTGTCGTGGTTACCAAAAGTAACTGTCCAATAAACACCTAACTGCTCCATAAGACTTGCAAACATCGTTGCAGAAGCTAAGTTATCGTCTGTACCCGCCTGAGGTGGTATCGGGTAAGCAATATCGCCTGTAACAACTACTAAGTCTGGCTTTTCTGCCGTTACCATAGCGGCAACTGCATTAAGTGCCTTTAAGTCTTTACCGTGACTCATAAAACCCGCACCAATGTGAACGTCAGTAAGTTGAACTACTTTAAAATCTCTGTCAGTTGTAAAGGTCCAATAGCCATTTTCATCTTTATAAGGCACTAACTGATTTTCGATTTCGACCTTTTCAAAGCTTTTAATATTTTCTAAATTTTTATTGACACCAACCTTTGTTATAACTGAAGTTATGCCAAAAAACAAGACAACCGCCACAGCTATTATTGCTAAAATCTTTAATACAATATTATTCTTACTACTCTTCATATTTACCCCTTTAAATTTTAAAATTTATTCTTTATCAGGCTGTTGCCCATCATGTGCAAGCCACTTACATTCAGTTATTTCCATATTTGTAAATGTTGCTTTAAATGAAGATTTTTCGGGACTGCAAGCATAAATACCAAATTGAATTTTATCTTTAACGTTAAACATATGGCAAACTCTCATTTGCTTATATATTACACCATCTTCTGAACATTCAATGCAAAAATCATTTTCTCTTCTGCTGAATCTGTACCACATTGACTTTATTGAAGCATCAATTTCAGTTGTTGCCCAGTCAGAATAACCATTATTGGTGACAACGCTACCTAAATGTTGAAACTTTTCATTTTCAAATTCAATAGAGCCTTTGAGCCAATTTTCACTATCAAGATACATTACGACACCGCACTGGTCAAAACGGTTTTTACTTTCAAATTCTGTTTTTACAATAAATGAAAAATACTTTTCTTCTGTTTCCATCTGCAAAACAGGTGCATTATCGTTTCTGAAATGATAGTAAGTTCTCTGCCATAAATCTGTGTGTGGTTCGGTTATAATTTCAATTTTTTCTTGTGATATATTATAATTTTTCGGCTCTCTTATCCACTTTAATTTATTTACATCGAAATTCATATTTTACACCCCTATATATCGAGCTCACTATAATTATGAATATAAATATCAACAAGATTTTTTAATTCTTCCTGCTCGGGTTCACTTTTATCGTAGATACCTACTACATTGTAACCTGCTTTTTTTGCAGTCTTTGCGGCATACAAAGCATCTTCAAAAATCCAGGTTGTTTCCTTTTCAGTGCCCAATTCATTTAAAACAACATCGTAAACTTTAGGTTCTGTTTTAGAAGCACCGACCGTATAGGTTGAATAAATTTCCTCAAAATAATGAAGCATATTAAATTTTTCAAGAACTGCAATAAGAGCTGGTTCGCCTGTTGCAGTGGCAATACCCATTTTAACTCCATTTGCTTTAAGCTTTTCTAAAAATTCAATTATATCATTTTTAGGCTTTGTATCTGCAAGATATTTTTCTTTTATAAGTGTAAAGAACTCGTCAAAAAGCTCTTTATCTGTCATTTTTAAATCAAAACGTGTTTTTGCAAGCTCTATTGCATCTAAAAGAAAAAGTTTTTTAAATTCTTCTCGTTGTTCTTCGTTAAGAACTAACCCAATTCTGTCAAAAAACTGGAATTTTACACCTTTCCATATATGCATAGAATCAAAAACTGTTCCGTCAAAATCAAAAATTGCGCCTGTGATGTTCATTGTTCTCTCCGTTAATTTTAATCTATTTTTAAATTAGCTGTACATTTAGGTCTATACTCGTCACAATTAAAGTATTTATATGAAACATATTCATCCGAAAAACCAAAAAACATAAAATCATTCTTATATACAGAAACATCTTTTGTATCTTCAAATGTAGCGTCAAAATTATAAAATTCGCCATCCACCTTTGCTACCACCCACGTATGTCCGCCAGGGTTTTCAAGTTCTTCTGGCGTAGGATTTTTATTATCTTTTACATTATCAGCACTGACTTCGTAACATTCTACATCTATAAGTTTAAAAAGCAGACACAACATATTACTATATCCGTCACAATTACTCTTACCCTCACACATAGCGTCATAGAGATAAGTTGGTATACCCTCATCCTTATAATCGGTGTATTCAACATTATCACACACATAACGATAAAGATATTTCATTTGCTCCAACTTAGTATCACAGGATTTTGGAATATCTGTAACTATCTGTTTACCCTTTTCTACTGCTTCCATCCGCAAATCCCAATCACTTTGTGTAAATTGATCTACTCCTATAAAAATTGGTTCACCAATGTAATCAGTAGGCCAATCTTGTTCTCTCTCACCTATCCCCCAGTTTTGCTCAAGCAATGCCGAATCCAGACTGAATGCAATTCGTATATAATCAAAGTCTCTGTCATTATCTTCTACATAAAGGTGAAAACCTGTAAAAAAATTCTCCATAGCATAGAGATAACACTGGTATATAAGCAAATCTTCACCTTTAAGCTGGTCTTTAAAATATGTACCAACATACTGTGGATATTGCGATTTATAGTTTAGTATTTCTTCTCTTGGAATATAAATCTCTCTGACACCTGTCGATTTTGAAAACATTACATAATCCAAAGGATTTTTCTTATAAGCTTCTCTTGCAACCTTTTGCTCTGGTGTTTCTACAGCCTCAGTAAACACTGGTCTCGTTGTAGTTTCTTCCTCATGAGGCTCATTTTTACAAGCACCTGCAGTCATAATATTAAGCAAAACAATTATAAATAAAACAAAACTAACTACACGCTTCATAACAAATAATCCCCTTTTATTCCCAATCCTATAAAACTTTTAATCAAAAATAACCGATTTTTTCTTACCTTTTTTATCTACTGGATATTCTCTTATTCTTAAAATATAATCTAAATTTATAGCTTCAAGCTGACCGTTTTTCTCAACTAAAACAGCACCATCTGTTACCTCTTTAATTACACCTGTAAGCTGATGATTCTCAAAAGTATAAATGATGCATTCTTTATTAATAAATCTTTTTGCAAGTTCAAGCATTTCTTTTTTATCTCCTTTACGTCTTTTTTCTATAATTTTTCTGGCGACTACCGGCTTTCGTCTTTTTAAAATTATAAACACTACAATAAATAAGAAAATTATTGGTATGTAAGTAGCGGGTTGCAATTTATCGCCTCGATTCTCCAATATTTGTACATGATTATAACATAGGTTTTGGGGTTTGTAAATTAAGATTACTCAATCCAAGCCTTTGAAAAATGCTCGGAAATAAATTCACTCATTGGACTTTTTGGATTATTTTTCAAATCATATTGTTCAATCGTTCTTTTCATATCATCATAAACAAAATTCAATTCTTTTTCTGATATTTTTTCAAAAGGCTTTATCTCAAATAAGCCCATCTCTTTATATTCCATAAATTTATTATAAACATCTTCTATTTCAATACATTTGCTGATTTCTATCGGTTCTTCACAAGTATATGCACAATTAATAGCTGTAGGATTTTCTAATTTTTTTATATTTTCACATTCATACAAATAACCCTTTTTACCTTTATATATCTCTTCAAAACAATTTTTATAGTATTCGCTATAAACTACCTTTTCACCACTAAAGCCGTAAGGATAAAAACTAAAAGGCTTGAGCACTGGTTTTACTGTGTATAACAAAGCAACAACAGGGTTGCTCGTTAAATAAATATACGGTTTCTTATGTTCTGATAAAAATGGTTTAAGTTCAGTAAGTCCCCCGACAGATGAACCGTGGTAAAAAATCATTTTGTGTGCTCCTTTGTGGTGAATTCAAAATTTTACTAATTTTCATTATAACAGATATTACTATAAAATCAATTATTCATTTTTCATTTAAAATCTGTTTTAATGAATGACGAAAAAGTAAAAGCCCCCGTTCTTACGAACGAGGATTTTTGATGTAATTTCTACTAATAAATTTTATAAATTCAAATTACAAACACCGTGTATTTTATAAACATCACCATAGTCAAAATGAACATTTATTTTATTTGTTCCGTTTTGAAGTTCATATGTTGATTGCTGCATAAGCTTCTTTCCGTGATAAACTGCAAATCGTATTTTTCTGTCATCGTCCCACGGAACATTCTCAACTAAATTAAACACGGGTTCCCTATCAACTTTCATTCCGAATAATTCATCTATAGTGATATTGAAAATGCTTGCAAGTTCCGGCAGAAGCATAATATCAGGCGAAGAAAGTTTTTGTTCCCATTTTGAAACGGCTTGGGTAGAAATATTTAACCTTCTGGCAAGCTCCTCCTGTGTCATTGCATTAATTTTTCTATAGTAGGCAATTCTTTCACCTATACTGGTTTTCGTGTTCATATTTTTCCCGCATCCTTTCATTAAGTTTTTGGCTAATTAAATTATACATATACAGATGCAGAAATAAAAGATATTGTTTGGATTTTTACTATCATTGTTGGTTGATATTATAACTTTTCTCTTTTCTCTCTTATCTTTTATCTGGAAAAGTCGCTTTTTAGAGAATAGATAAGAAAGAATAAAGAATAGATAATAGTACAAAAAGAAAAGTCACACTTTCGTGCGACTTTTCTTTTTGGTGGGAGCGGGTGGATTCGAACCACCGAAGGCGGTGCCAACAGATTTACAGTCTGCCCCCTTTGGCCACTCGGGAACACTCCCATATTCATTTTTATAAAAAAATGGAGCTGGTGGACGGACTTGAACCCCCGACCTGCTGATTACAAATCAGCTGCTCTACCAACTGAGCTACACCAGCGCTTAATGCTTGAACAATATAACACAATTATTTTTAGTTGTCAAGCATATTTTTAAAATTTTTTGAAAAAAATTATTTTCCAATAACAAATTTCATAAAATTCTCTTTAAATTCCTTGTATTTTCGCTGTGACATATAAGTTTCTACTGTCTCTTTATCATTCTTCTGAAGAGTAACAATGCTCTTATCAAAATTCACAACGTTCTGAAGGTTTACCACGATACTATTATGTGAGTGAACAAATATATCCGGTTGATTTATAAGCTCTTTACACTCATCAAGCTTTTCTTTCACTTCAAGCTCGCCATTTATGGTAACTACCGCTGTTCCGCCTGTTTTTCTTTCTAAATAAAGAATGTCGTTTGTATTTATAACAATAAAACTATCATTACTTTTTAAAGTGAGTTTTTTATTTGTTTTATTATATTCTTCAACCGCTTCTTCAAGATTTCTTATAAATCTGTTTCTGTCTATAGGCTTTGAAAGATATCTGAAAACCTGAATTTTCATTGCATAGTCAAGATAATTATCAAAAGCTGTGAGAATCATTATTCTTATTTGCGGATTTATTTCTTTTAATTTCTGTGAAAGTTCTATTCCGCTTATACCAGGCATTTCAACATCGACTATAGCAATATCGTAGCTATTCTTTTCAGTCAATATAAAATCACCTGAAAGTCTTGTGTCTTTTTCAAATTCTACATTATATTTCTTTTCAAAAATATCAACGAGAAACAAAACTAAATCTATATTAATCTGACTATCGTCACAAATAAGCAACTTCATATTATACCCCATCAGAATCTCTGTTATTTAAGATGCATTGTACCATATCATCAATGAGTTTTAATTCTTTATTAGTACATAGTTTTAAATTATCTTTTATGTTTTCTGGAATATTATCTACCCTTATTACTCCCAAAAGCAGTAAATCCGGTGTTATTTTAAGCTTTATGCAAATATCTGAAAACACTTCAAGGCTTGGAATTGAATGTCCGTTCTCAATGTTTGAAAGATAATTATTAGAAATACCAAGCATTTCTGAAAGCTCATTTTGTTTTAAATTAAGCTCTCTGCGTCTTTTTTTGATTCTCGTTCCTAACATATCGAAATCTATATTCATTTTTACACCCCTTTACTTTTAATAATTATAACACTAAAATTCAAATTTGCAATATATCAAAACAAATACACTCACACTACACGTTATTTTACAATAAAATGTATATTTGTTCATCCTTTTTTCTTGACTATTTACATTATTCGGTGTAAAATATAGAATTAGTTTATTATCGTATAATATAAAGGTGATTTAATGAGCGAGAAAATTATTGAAGTTAATAATCTCTCAAAATCTTACGGCGACCACCTTGTGCTTAATGATATTTCATTTTCATTACCTAAAGGTGAAATTATAGGTCTTTTTGGACCTAACGGTTGTGGTAAATCTACTCTTATGAAGATTTTAACAGGTCTTATTCACGACTATAAAGGCTCTGTTTTAATAAATGGTAACACCCCTGGTGATAAAACCAAGTCTGTTACTGCTTATTTACCTGAGCAGACCTTTATTCACGACTGGATGAGAAACATAGATGCAGTTGACTATTTCAACGACTTCTTCAAGGATTTTGACAAAAACAAAGCTTTAGAAATGTTAAAGCGTTTTTCATTACCAGAAAAACAGAAATGCAAAACTATGTCTAAGGGTATGCAGGAAAAGCTTCTTCTTTCTCTTACTATGGCAAGAGAAGCAGAGCTTTACATCCTCGATGAGCCAATGGGTGGCGTTGACCCTGCTACAAGAGATTCTATTTTAAAATTCATTATGGAAAACTACACAGACAAATCCACAATGCTTATTTCTACACACTTAATAAATGACCTTCAATCAGTTTTCACCCACGCTTTATTTATAGGTGGCGGTAAAGTGCTTCTCAACAAATCTGCTGAAGAAGTTACAAAGAACGGCAAAACTATTGACGACGTGTTTAAGGAGGTATTTTCTAATGTTTGGTAAACTTTTAAAAAATGACCTCAAAGCACAATGGTTTTCTGTTTCTGCAATTTATTTTTGTGCATTAATAGCAGTTGTTATTTTTGAAATTGGTGCAAACGTTTTAAAAGAGGATAAGCACGTTGCTCTTTGTGGTGGCGGCGTGTGTCTTGCACTTTTAATTGCAAGTGTTACAACTCTTATAACTGTTGCTATTATGTTCAATAACACAATGTTCGGTAAAGCAGGTTATTTAACACTCACATTACCCGTAAAAATGAATTCACTTTTAGCATCTAAAACACTTTCTGGTCTTATCTGGATATTTTCAATTTATGCGCTTCTCATAGGCT
This sequence comes from Acutalibacteraceae bacterium, assembly GCA_045592285.1. GTDB lineage: Bacteria > Bacillota > Clostridia > Oscillospirales > Acutalibacteraceae > DTU089. The sequence continues at coordinate 12,636 of JAZNUL010000019.1, read as the reverse complement.
CACTTGTTTTGTGGCTTTATCAGATTAAGGTTATTTTAGGCGACCAGATGACTGACACTATTGAGAGTCTTTTAGAAATCTTTGGTGTACCAAGTGTAAAAACAATTACAATCGGCGTAATAATCGCCTGCATTTTATTTGCTGCTATTATTCTGCTTCTTGTTCAGTGTATGTACTTATCACTCACGCTCTCACAAATTAAACCAATAAGCTCATTTGGTAAATTTGGAACTATTGTATTGTTCTTTGTTTTAATGGGCTGCCTTTTGAGTTTGAGTGGTACTGTTTCAGATATGTTACCGATTAATATAGTTATTTCTGAAACTGCTATTCTTTTCACATCTGATTCTACAGTAGTAGATGGTACAATGAACTTTAGATTAACAGGTGCAATTTTCAATATTATTGCTTCTGTTGTACTTCAGTTCCCTATGGCATTTTTAATTAATAAAAAAATCAACTTAAAATAAAACAAACTATCCCCGAAAGGAATTTTATATATGGATAATATGTTAGGACTTAAAAGAACTCACTACTGCGGAGACCTTCGTAGTGAGAACATTGGTAGTGAAGTAATCGTTTGTGGTTGGGTTGCAAAGCAACGTGACTTAGGCTCACTTATTTTCATTGACCTTCGTGACAGAACAGGCATTGTTCAGCTTGCATTCGACGAAAACACCGACAAAGAAATTTTTGACAAAGCTTTTTCTGCAAGAAACGAATATGTTCTTATGGCAAAAGGTATTGTTAAAGAGCGTTCTTCCAAAAACCCAGAATTACCAACTGGTGATATTGAAATCGACGTAAAGGATTTAAGGGTGCTTTCAAAGAGTGAAACACCACCTTTTGATATTGTTGAAAACTGCAAAACAGGTGAAAACACTCGTCTTAAATATCGTTATTTAGACTTAAGAAGACCTGATTTACAAAGCAACATTTTATTCCGTCACAAAGTTACAAAAATCACACGTGACTATTTTGACGAAAATGGATTTATTGAAATTGAAACTCCAATGCTTATTAAATCCACCCCAGAGGGTGCTCGTGACTTCTTGGTTCCAAGCCGTATTCACAATGGTAGCTTCTACGCTTTACCACAATCACCACAGCTCTACAAACAGCTTTCTATGGTTGCTGGCTTTGACCGCTATATGCAAATAGCACGTTGCTTCAGAGACGAAGATTTAAGAGCAGACAGACAACCAGAATTTACACAGATTGACCTTGAAATGTCTTTTGTTGATATGGAAGACGTTCTTTCTATTGGTGAAGGTTATATTGCAAGAGTATTCAAAGACGCTTTGGGTGTAGATATTCCACTTCCTCTCCCAAGACTCACTTATAAAGAAGCTATGGAGCGTTACGGCTCAGACAAGCCTGACACACGCTTCGGTATGGAAATTTTTGACCTTACAGATGAAGTTAAAAACTGCGAATTCTCAGTATTCACTTCTGCAATTTCTGGCGGTGGCTCTGTAAGAGGTGTTACAGCAAAGAATGCAGTAAACGTTTACACAAGAAAAGAAGTTGACAAATTAACAGAATTTGTTAAAGGTATCGGCGCTAAAGGTCTTGCTTGGATTCGTCTTACAGATGATGGTATTGCTTCATCTTTCGCTAAATTTATGACAGAAGACGAAATGAATGCAATTCTTAAAAAAGCAGGCGCAGAAAAAGGCGACGTTGTATTCATTATTGCAGATACAAAGAACAATTCAGTTCTTTCTACTCTCGGTGCAGTTCGCTGTGAAGCTGCTAAAAAGCTTGATATTATCGGCGACGGCTTCAATCTTTTGTGGATTGTTGAATTCCCATTCTTTGACTGGGATGAAGACACACAGCAATTTGTTGCTATGCACCACCCATTCACAGCTCCTCTTGATGAATGCTTAGATTACCTTGAAACAGATAAAGGTGCAGTAAGAGCTAAGGCTTATGACCTTGTTCTTAATGGCATTGAGCTTTCATCTGGCTCAATTCGTATTACTGACTCGTTGCTTCAGGGCAGAATTTTTAAACTCTTAGGTTTAAGTGAAGAAGAAGCACACCAGAAATTCGGCTATCTTCTTGATGCATTCAAATTCGGCCCACCACCACACGGCGGTATGGGTATAGGTCTTGACAGACTTATAATGCAACTCTTAAAAGCAGAAAGTCTCAGAGACGTTATTGCATTCCCTAAAGTTCAGAATGCTTCTGAGCCTATGACAGAATGTCCTTCACCAGTTGACGGTGTTCAGTTAACAGAGCTCGGCATTAAGCTTTTAGAAGTTGAAAACCAAGAATAATTCATACATTTTATTCGTATTTTTACTAAAATATTCAAAATCACTTGAAAATATTGAGAATATAGTGTAAAATTATGGTGTATGAAAATAAATAATACAATTTATTATTCGGAGGAAAATATTTATGGTAACAGCAGGCGATTTTAAAAACGGCGTAACATTCGAAATGGAAGGCAAAGTTTATTCTATTATCGAATTCCAACACGTTAAACCTGGTAAAGGTGCGGCTTTCGTTCGTACAAAAATCAGAGACGTAATCAACGGCAGTGTTGTTGAAAAAACATTCAGCCCTACTGACAAATTCCCAACAGCTTTCATTGAAAGAAAAGAAATGGAATATTCTTACGAAGACGGCGGTCTTTACTACTTTATGGATCAGGAAACTTATGATATGGTTCCTGTTGACGCTGCAAACCTTGACGACAACTTCAAATTCGTTAAAGAAAATATGGTTTGTAAAATCCTTTCTTACAAAGGTAACGTTTTCGGTGTTGAACCACCAACATTCGTAACTCTTCAGGTTACACAAACTGACCCTGGCTTCAAAGGCGACACAGCTACTAACGCTACAAAACCAGCTACTCTTGAAACAGGTGCAGAAATTAAAGTTCCTCTCTTTATTGATGAAGGCGAAAGCATCAACATCGATACAAGAACAGGCGAATATCTCTCAAGAGCATAATTTCAATTTTGCAACATATATTAATTAATATTATTGTATGGAGGTTTTTACCATGACACTTACAGAAAAAGTTGCTTACCTTAAAGGTCTTGCAGAAGGCTTAAACCTTGACGAAAATGCAAAAGAAACAAAGCTTTTCAATGCTATGTTTGACATTTTAGAAGAAATGGCTCTCACAGTTAATGAAATTGATGAAGACCTTGCTACTGTTGAAGAATATGTTGATTGCATCGACGAAGACCTCGACGAGCTTGAAGAATTCATCTATGAAGATGACGATTTCTGCGACTGCGGTTGTGATTGCTGCGATGATGATGACGAGCTTTACGAAGTAGAGTGCCCATCTTGTGGTGAAGCAATTTATCTTGATGAGAGTATGTTCGATGAAGAATACATCGAATGCCCAGAATGTGGCGAAAAATTAGAACTCGACATCGATTTTGAAGATTGTGATTGCGACTGCGATTGCGATTGCTGTGACGACGAAGACTAATTTAAAAATATTTTAAATTTGTTCTTTACAAAACGAAAGTTTTGTGATAAGATATCAAAGTCCTTTTGACACGGTGTAAGGAGTAAACTCACTTTTGAGTATTTCACCTGCCTTTCACTGAGTCGATTGGTAAAAAATTTATGAGGTGAAAAAAATGACACAGGCAGAAAAACAAGCAATTATTAAAGAATATGCTACTCACGAAGGAGATACTGGTTCTCCAGAAGTACAAATCGCTGTTCTTACAAAAAGAATCAACGATTTAAACGAGCATCTTAAAGCTAACCACAAAGACCATCACTCACGCCGTGGTCTTCTCAAAATGGTAGGTCACAGAAGAAACCTTCTTGCTTACCTTCAGAAGAACGACATTGAACGTTACCGTGCTATCGTTGCACGTCTTGGTCTTCGTAAATAATTGCACTATTCGGGGCAAACGGTTTTCCGTTTGTCCCGTTCGTAGTTTTTTAACTACAAAAAATCCAGTTAATTCCTTACTGTTTTAGGTATTAGCGATAAAGAAAAGTTCAAATAAACCTAAAAATATTTTAACTTTTCTTTGTTGCTAAACCTCAGAAAACAAGTAGGAAAATATAGAAAAGAAAAGACAGAAAAAAGAAAAGAGGTAAAAATTATGTTTAATGAATTCAGAACATTCGAAACAGAAGTTGCTGGCAGAAAATTAGTAATCGAAACTGGCAAAATGGCTGGTCTTGCAAATGGTGCTTGTCTTGTTCGTTACGGCGAAACAGAAGTACTTTGTACAGCTACAATGGCTCCAAAGCCAAGAGAAGGCGTTGACTTCTTCCCACTTTCAGTTGATTTTGAAGAAAAACTTTATTCAGTTGGTAGAATCCCAGGTTCTTTCGGCAGACGTGAAGGTAAGGCTTCTGACAAAGCTGTTCTTACTTCTCGTGTTATCGACAGACCAATTCGCCCACTCTTCCCAAAAGATATGAGAAACGATGTTTCTGTTGTTGCAACAGTTATGTCTGTTGACCCTGACTGCTCAGCAGAAATTGCAGCTCTCTGGGGTGTTTCTACAGCTATTGCTATTTCAGATATTCCTTGGGACGGCCCTGTTTCAAGCGTTTCACTTGGTCTTGTTGATGGCAAATACGTTATCAACCCAAATCTTGAAGAAAGAGCAAAAACAGAAATGACTGTTACAGTTGCTTCTACTGACTCTCTCGTTGCTATGATTGAAGCTGGTGCAAACGAAATCTCAAACGAAGTTATGTTTGACGGTATTATGTTTGCTCACGAAGAAAACAAAAAAGTAGTTGAATTTATTAAGGGTATCGTTAAAGAAATCGGTAGAGAAAAAATCCCTTTCGAATCAAACGACCCTTCAGAAGAGCTTTACGAAGCAATTAAAGCATTTGCTATTGACGACGTTAAAGTTGCTCTTGATACAGATGACAAGAGAATCCGTGACGAAAGACTCCAACCAATTTATGACAGAGTTCACGCTGCATTTGTTGAAAAATTCCCAGAAGAAGCTGCAAAAATTGATGATTGTCTTTACAAACTCCAGAAATTCATCGTTCGCCGTTGGCTTCTTGACGAAGGCAAACGTGTTGACGGCAGAGGTATTGACGAAATTCGTCCTCTCAACGCTCAAGTTGACCTTTTAAGCAGAGTTCACGGTTCAGGTATGTTTACACGTGGTCAGACTCAGGTTCTTTCAATTGCAACTCTCGGTACTGCTCGTGATGCACAGATTCTTGATGGTATTGATGAAGAAGTTGAAAAGAGATATATTCACCACTACAACTTCCCTTCATATTCAGTTGGTGAAACAAAGCCATCTCGTGGCCCTGGCAGACGTGAAATCGGTCACGGTGCTTTAGCAGAGCGTTCACTCGTTCCAGTTATTCCATCAGTTGAAGAATTCCCATACACAATCCGTGTTGTTTCAGAAGTTCTTTCTTCAAATGGTTCTACTTCACAAGGTTCTGTTTGTGGTTCTACACTCGCACTTATGGCTGCTGGTGTTCCAATTAAAGCTCCTGTTGCTGGTATTTCTTGCGGTCTTGTTTCTGAAGGCGACCGTTTCATGACAATGGTTGATATTCAGGGTCTCGAAGACTTCTTCGGCGATATGGACTTTAAAGTTGCTGGTACTAAAAAAGGTATCACAGCAATTCAGATGGACCTCAAAGTTCACGGTCTTACACCAGAAATCATTAAAGAAGCATTCGAGAAAACATACAAAGCTCGTTGCTACATTCTTGATGAAATTATGCTTCCTTGTATTGCTGAGCCAAGAAAAGAACTTTCAAAATACGCTCCAAAGCTTCTTTCAACTAAGATTGACGTTGAAAAGATTGGCGACGTTATTGGTAAACAAGGTAAAGTTATTCAGAAGATTTGTGCTGAATGTAACTGTAAGGTTGACGTTGAAGAAGACGGAACAGTTTACGTTACAGCTATTGATATTGATGATGCAAATCGTGCACTCGATATTATTAACACAATCGCTAACGACCCAGAAGTTGGCGCAATTTACAAGGGTGTTGTTACTCGCCTTATGTCATTCGGTGCATTCGTTGAAATTGCTCCTGGTAAAGAAGGTCTTGTTCACATTTCAAAGCTCGACGTGAAACGTGTTGAAAAGGTTGAAGATTGTGTAAACGTTGGCGACGAAGTTATCGTTAAGGTTTCAGAAATCGATGACCAAGGCAGAATTAATCTTTCTCGCCGTGACGCTCTTATTGAAGTTGAAGGTCTTGTTCCTGAAAACGACGTTGAAGAAGACAGACCAAGAAGAAACTTCAACAGAGACAGAAGACCAAGAAGAGACTAATTTTTCGCTTCGCTCAAGTGAAGAGTGAATAATGAATAGTTTCGGGTCTGCGACGCTATTATAAAAACACAAAACAGGTGCCGTAACTTTAGTTACCGGCACCTTGTATTTATTAAGAGTTGGTATTAATGAAACAAACTTCACAAATCAAAGATTTTACAAAAGGTAGCATAACAAAAAACTTAATAATATTCGCACTGCCATTATTCTTTGCAAATCTTTTGCAGGTTGTTTACAATATGGCAGATATGGCTGTTGTTGGTCACGTTTTAGGTAAAACAGGTATTTCGGCAGTCTCGGTTGGTGGCGACGTAACTCACCTGTTAACCTTTATTGCAATGGGACTTTCTAATGCAGGTCAGGTTTTAATTGCCCGCTACATAGGTGCAAAAGAGCGTGAGAAAATAGGCAAATTTGTTGGCACAATGAGTGGCTTTTTAATTTTTAGTGCCTTCGTTCTTACTGCATTGGGTCTTATATTTCAGACAGAGCTTTTAACACTTATGAATACACCCGAAGAAGCGTTTAAAGGTGCTATAAGCTACTCAACCGTAAGTATGGCTGGTCTTATCTTTATTTACGGCTACAACACAGTCAGTGCCATTCTTCGTGGTATGGGTGACTCAAAGCATCCGTTTATTTTTATTGCAATTGCCGCAGTTTTAAACGTCATTTTAGACTTATTATTTGTCGTTGAATTCAATATGGGTGAAATGGGTGCTGCACTCGCTACTATTATCAGTCAGGGTATAAGCTTCATTTCGTGTGTAGCCTTTCTTGTTAAACGAAGAAAAGAATTTGAGCTCACAATGAAGCTCAGAGATTTTATTGTGTGGGATAAAGAGATGCTTTCTGCACTTTTAAAATTAGGTGTTCCTATGGCAATAAAAACTGCTTCAATTCAGGTTTCAAAGCTCTTTGTTAATTCTTACATAAACTCTTATGGTGTTGCTGTTTCTGCATTCTCAGGAATTGCAAATAAGGTTGCAAGTGTTGCAAACTTAATTTCTATGGCTATGAATACAGCAGGAAGCACAGTAGTTGGTCAGAACCTTGCCGCAGGCGAATTTAACAGAGTTAAAAAGGTTTTAAAGAGTCTTGCAGAAATTACGATTACTGTTTCAACGTTCTTCTCTGTTTTAATAGTTCTTTTCCCTGAAGAAATCTTTTCGTTATTCATAAAAACAACAGAAACCGATGTTTTGAGTATTGCTAAAAATTATATTCCTATTGCAATTTTACTGTTTTATGGTGCTGCCTCAAGAGCCATTATGAATGCTCTTTTAAATGGTAGTGGTAACTATAAAATAAATTTTGCAACTGCAATTTTTGATGGAATTATTATGAGAATAGGTCTTGCACTTCTCTTTGGTCTTGCATTTAATATGAAATACTACGGCTTCTGGCTTGGTGATGCAATAGCAGGCTTTACACCTTTCTTTATAGGTGTAGTTTTCTATTTTAACGGAAGCTGGAAAAAGAGTGCAATTAAAAATAAAGAAGAAGCCTAAAACGCCTTTATAAACTGTCTTTTTGTATAGATAGTTAAAGATTTGTCAATACTTTTTTGTGACTACTTTGTATTGAAAATTGGTATAAAATGTAATATAATGTAAACTGCGATGATTTGGGGTTCTCAAATCGAAAAAATATCCAGAAAAGGAAAGATATTATGGAACAATTAGTTAATATCGGCGACAAAATTCTCGCTCTTTTCGATGCAATAACACAAATGGATTTCACTTCAGAAGCTATTCCTATGATTGTTATGTGGTGCATCGGTGGTCTTCTTATTTATCTTGCTATTGCAAAGGATATGGAGCCAACACTTCTTTTACCAATGGGCTTTGGTACAATTTTAGTTAACCTTCCATTAGCTTTAACAGAAGGTGTTATTTCTGAACACGGTGCTATAGAGATTCTTTATAATGCCGGCGTTGCAAACGAACTCTTCCCGTTACTTCTCTTTATTGGTATCGGTGCTATGATTGACTTCGGTCCGCTTCTTTCTAATCCGAAGCTTATGATTTTCGGTGCAGCTGCTCAGTTTGGTATTTTCTTTACACTTACAGTAGCTTCACTCTTCTTCCCAATCAACGAAGCAGCATCTATTGCTATTATCGGTGCAGCAGATGGTCCTACATCTATCTTTGTTGCTACAGCACTTAACTCAAAATATATTGGTGCTATTATTGTTGCGGCTTATTCTTATATGGCTCTCGTTCCAATTGTTCAGCCACCAGTTATTAAGATGCTTACAACTAAAAAAGAACGTAAAATCAGAATGAAATACGAGGGTAAAGCAGTTTCTAAAACAACAAGAATTCTCTTCCCTATCGTAGTTTCAGTTATTGCTGGTGTTGTTTCACCACAATCTGCAGTTCTTATTGGCTTCCTTATGTTCGGTAACCTTATAAGAGAATGTGGCGTTCTTGATTCACTTTCAGAAACAGCTCAAAAGGTTCTTGCTAACCTTGTTACAATCCTTCTTGGTATTACAGTTGCAAGAAATATGAATGCAGAAGCTTTCTTAACTCCTGAAACAGCTCTCATTTTAGGTCTTGGTCTTGTTGCTTTCATTTTCGACACAGCAGGTGGCGTACTCTTTGCAAAGCTCTTAAACCTCTTCTTACCAGAAGGCAAAAAGTTCAACCCAATGATTGGTGCTGCTGGTATCTCAGCATTCCCAATGTCATCTCGTGTTGTTCATAAGTTAGGTCTTGAAGAAGATAATCAGAACTTCCTTCTTATGCACGCAACAGGCGTTAACGTTTCAGGTCAGGTTGCATCAGTTATTGCTGGTGGTATGATTCTCAGTTTCTTTGGTAATTAATGGAGGTATCAGTTATGTTTAATATGTTATTACAGGCAACTGCTACAGCTGCCGCTAACGAAGGTACAGTCAGTGCTCTTAAATTCACAACTGAAAACTTAAGCGAAGCTCTTGTTTGTTCAATCGCTGGTATGGCAGGTATCTTCATTGTTGTTGGTATCATTGTTTTAAGCACATCTCTTCTTAACAAATTCAGTGGTAAGAAAGATAAATAAGTTGCTGGTTATTAGGAAATAGGAATTAGGAATTAGGAACTAGAATTATAAAAATAAATTCATCCTATCATTTTTAGTTGATATCAAGACCAACTTTAAATGATAGGATGTTTTATTTTACAATGCCTAACAACTAACAACCAATACCTAATAACTAAATCACAAATAATTCTTAACTTCACTACGAAGCTTTTCTTCTAACTTAATAAGCCTTTTGCAGATGTCTTTAGCGAATTCTTCTGCGGCTTCATATTCGTTTAAATATTTATTAAGTGATTTAACGCCCATATCGCAACCATCCGTCATTAAATCAGCAATAGTACTGTCAGACTCATTTACCATTAATTTCATATTTGTTTTCATCCACGACATTCCCTTTGCCATTGGGTTAGGGTCTTTTCCATCATCGTGAAAACGATTAAGTTCTTCGCCAATTTCTCTGTCCAAAGTTACGTGCTCGTTTTTGCAGTCAATTAAAAAATCCTTGAGCTTCTGGCTTTTTACGTAATCTAAAACGTCATCAATTGAAGCAATACCCATTTTAACTCCTGCATCACATTCACGTAATAATTTAATTGTATCTTGTTCTACCATTTTATTAAAACTCCTTTACTTTTTTTAGTAGTATTTGTCAAATTGGTAGTTTTATACATATACGTTTGTGGGTGTTAGATTTTAGGTATTGGTTGTTAGGATTTTTCAGTTATACAAATAATATTTCTACCAACAGTTGAATTTAATCGAATAATAGGTTATTGTATTGTTGAAAGAAAAAACTATAATAAAAACAGATGCATCGAATAAATTTAAAAGGTGATAATATGAATTTAAGAATAGGTGAAAACCTTAAAAGACTAAGGCGAGAAAAAGATTTGACACAGGAAGAATTAGCAACACATTTAGGAATATCTTTTCAGGCAATAAGTAAATGGGAGCGTGGCGAAAGCTACCCTGATATTACAATTCTCCCTGCGCTCTCTAATTACTTTAAAATAAGCATTGATGAATTAGTCGGTATGGAAGAAATTAAAAGAGCAGAAGAATATGAAAAAATAAATAAAAAATGGCTTGAAAACAGAATTGCAAACAAACATAAAGAAAATGTGAAGTTAATGAGGGATGCATTAAAATTCTTCCCCAACGATGCACTTTTACTTGTTCAATTATCTTCATCTTTAGAAAGGTTAGATGGTACTGAAACAGAAAAACAACAATATTTAAAAGAGTCTATTGCTGTTCAGGAACAAATTTTGCGTGGTGAAGATAGCGAAGTAAGAAACGCTACACTTTATAATATTTGTTTTGCATACTGGAAAATTGGAGAGCACGAAAAAGCAATAAAACAGGCAGAAAAATTACCGAATTTTTATAAATCAAGAGAAAACGCTCTTGTGTGTTTATTATCTGGTGAGGATAAAAGAAAAATTGCAAAATCTTCACTCGAACCGCTCGCCTGGAGCATTACTCATCAGTTAACTGCTCTTTACGAAACAGAGAAAGATGAAAGTTATCTTAAAAAAGCAGAAAAAATCAAGGAGTTACTTTTAGAAAATAAATAAAATCAAAACACCCTATCATTTAAAGTACAAACTTAAAATGATAGGGTGAAATTTTGTAAATTTAAAATTTTGCGATATATTTGCTGATGCGAATGCGATATGATATAAATCCCAAAACACGCCGAAGGCATATCGCTTTGCAAAGCAAAATATCGCATCGTAAGATATATCGCAAATCCGCAAGGATTTATATCACAAATAAAATTTAATACAATGTATTAAATTTTATTTATAAAGCGGTCCATAAGCCTCGCAAGCTCTGAAGTCTGCGCCTTCAAGCTCTGCTGTGCCAAATGCATTCCAAGAAGCTGGACGGAAAATCTTGCTTTCATCTACGTTGTGCATTGAAACAGGAATACGAAGCATTGAGCAGAGAGTAATAATATCTGCACCAATGTGACCGTAAGAAATAGCACCGTGGTTAGCGCCCCAATGATTCATAACTTCATAAGCAGAAACGAATGGGCCTTTACCTGTAAGAATTGGTGTGAACCATGTGCAAGGCCATGTGTAGTCTGTTCTCTTCCAGATTTTGTCTGAAACTTCATCAGGAAGTGCTACTGTGTAACCTTCACAAATCTGAACTGTTGGTCCAAGGCCTTTAACAAGATTAAGTCTAATCATAGTAGCAGGCATTTCAGCTCTTGTGAGGAAACGGCTTGAATATCCGCCACCACGGAAGTAACCATTATCAGCTGGTGCCCAAGTGGTAGCTTCTGTCATCTTTTTAATATCATCTTCAGTAACATTGTACCATTCTTTGATAACACCGTTACCATTTTCATCTTTTACTTCACCGCAAGCGTCAAGCCAGCAAGCACCTGAGTTGATAAGGTGAATAAAGCCCTTACCTTCTTTAGCTTTGCCTTCTAATTCGTAGCCTGTAGCTTTCTTTGTTGCTTCTGGGCTCCAGTATGTTCTAACGTCAGCAAACATCTGTGGACGGTTTGTAAGTAATTTCATGAAGAGCATACTAATGCCGTTGAGAACGTCGTTTTCAGTAGCAAGAACATAAGGTTCTCTTGCACCGTTCCAGTCAAATGATGTGTTAAGCATTGCTTCTGCGAAGTCAGCGTTAGGATAGAAGTCTGTCCATTGTCTTTGACCCTGGAAGCCAGCAGCAATAGCATTGTGGCCAACCATTTCTTCTTCTCTGCCTTCTGGAAGGTTTTTGTTACCGTTCATAAGGTCTTTAATGATGCACATCATCTTAACTGTAAACTGCCAGTCTTTTTCTTTTTGTTCATCTGATTTTCTTACGAATTCTGGGTTTTTATCAAATGCTTCTTTGCAGTTTTCTTTTACCCATTTATAAGCCTTCTGATATTCAGCTTCGTCATATATGCCTTCTTCCATTCTGCGAAGAATTTCCACCTCGTCAACAGATTCAACTCTCATACCAAGGTAAGATTCAATGAAATCCTGGTCGATGATTGAGCCTGCAATACCCATACACTGCGAACCAATCTGCAAATATGATTTACCGCGCATAGTAGCAACTGCAACTGCTGCACGACCAAATCTAAGGATTTTTTCCTGAACATCTGCAGGAATTGAAGTATCTGTTGCATCCTGAACATCATGACCGTAAATACCGAAAGCCGGAAGTCCCTTCTGTGCATGGCTTGCCAGAACAGCTGCCAGATAAACAGCACCGGGACGCTCTGTACCGTTAAAGCCCCATACGCCCTTAATTGTGTGGGGATCCATATCCATTGTTTCAGAGCCGTAGCACCAGCAAGGTGTTACTGAAAGAG
>JAZNUL010000018.1:0-7818 GCA_045592285.1 Acutalibacteraceae bacterium | reverse complement strand
AAGCTCAAAACGTTCATATAGATAGGTTTTCGACATTTTCTTCAGAGAAATTGACAAAAATTCAAAAAAATAGAAATATACAGTTTGTTATGCTTGTATTTTAAATTATACAATTTGGAAAATATTTTTTAATTGGTTTATTATTAAAATTTGTTAAGTTTTACTAATGCGAAAAAGTGCCGAAATTAGCCTTGAATTTATAGTGAAAATGTAGAATTTTGAGGAGTGCGTTTTCGTGGTTTTTTATTTTTTAAAATAGTTGATTGATTAATTTATTAATGATATAATTATTTAATAAATTCAGAAAAATAAATTTTTATGGTGGTTTAATTGGAAATTATAAAAGAAAATAAAAATTTAATAGTTAAAAATATTGAATGTTTAAATATTGCACTTTCGCTCGATTGTGGACAGGCATTCAGATGGCGTGTAGAAAATGATGATATCTGGTCTGGTGTAGTAAAAAATAAATATTTAAAAATAAAACAAAATGAAAATAATATTATTTTTTATGATACAACCGAAGAAGAATTTAATTTAATATGGAAAGAGTATTTTGATTTGGAAAGAGATTACGCTTCTATTTTAAGTAGTTATGATGAGAAAAGTTTAAATTCAGCTTGTGAAGCGTATAACGGAATAAGAATTTTAAAACAGGATGAATGGGAAGCAATTTGCTCTTTTATTATTTCAGCTAACAATAATATTCCTCGCATAAAGGGGATTATTGAAAGGTTGTGCGAAAATTTTGGTGAAAGAGTTGGTGAGCGGTTTTCATTCCCTACACCAGAAAAAATAGCAGAGCTTGAAGTGTCAGATTTAGAAATTATTAGAGCAGGGTTCAGAGCGAAATATATTTTAGATGCTGCAAAAAAAATATCAACTAAAGAAGTTGATATCGAAGAAATTAAAAATATGAGTTTTGAAGATGCGAAGAAAGAGTTACTTAAAATAAAGGGCGTAGGTGAAAAGGTGGCACAATGTGCTCTTCTTTATGGTTTCGGGCGTTTAGAAGCCTTTCCGCAGGATGTCTGGGTAAAAAGAATAGTAAGCGAGCTGTATCCTGATGGTTTGCCTGAGTGCATTAAAGGCACAGAAGGTATAGCGCAGCAATATCTTTTTCATTGGCGTCGTAATCTTGATAATTCTAAATAACAAAATAAAACTGTGCAAATTTAACAAAAGTTATTGACAATCGTATTCAGAAATGATATTATTTATATAGAAACTATAAGCAAAGGGGATGTTTCTATGAATATTACTATTATTGGTCGCAAATGTAACCCGCGTGAAGATTTTCGCACGAGAGTTGAGAAAAGGCTTGTAAAAGTAGAAAAACTCTTTGGCGAAGATGCAGTAGCTAAAGTTACAGCAATAGTTGAGAAAAACTATCAGGCTGTAGAAGTTACTGTAAATAAAGGCGGAATGATTTTCCGCGCAGAAGAACGAGCAGAAAATATTAACGATGCTCTTGATGAGTGTGTTGATTCTCTTGTTCGTCAGATAAGAAAAAACAAAACGAGACTTGAAAAGAAACTTCGTGAAGTTACTTTTGAAGATTTCAACATAGAAGAAGTCGAAGAAGAAGCAGAATTTGATTTAATTCGTGAAAAAACAGTTGCGTTAAAACCACAGAGTGTGGAAGAAGCAATTTTACAAATGAATCTTTTAGGTCACCAGTTCTATGTGTTCCTTAATGCAGATACAGGAATTGTAAACGTAGTTTACAGAAGAAAAGATTCAGGTTATGGTTTGATTGTTCCTGATTACGACGATTAAATTGTGTGTAATTTTTCATTTTTCCTTTCTTTATTAGTAAACGGCAACGAGTGCTATACTCGTTGCCGTTTGCTTTTATATTTTAATAAAGTGGATATTTGTTGCAGATTTCTGTAACTGAGTTACGGATGTAATCAATGTTATTTTCATAATCTGTTGCTGCTAATTTAATAAATTCAGCAATTTTCACCATTTCGTGTGCACCAAAGCCTCTTGTAGAAACTGCTGCAGTACCAACTCTTATGCCACTTGTAACAAAAGGTTTTTGTGGGTCATTTGGAATAGAGTTTTTATTTGTTGTAATATAAACGTTATCAAGTCTGTGTTCTAACTCTTTACCGGTAATATTAAGTGAACGTAAGTCAAGTAAAAGCAAGTGGTTATCAGAGCCACCGGATACCATATCAATACCTTGTGCGCAAAGTGAATTTTCAAGCGCTTTACAGTTAGAAATGATTCTTTTACCATATTCTTTGAATTCAGGTCTTAATGCTTCACCAAAGCAGATAGCCTTTGCAGCGACAATGTGCATTAATGGACCACCCTGAATACCAGGGAAAATAGCCTTATTAATCTTTGTAGCAATTTCTTCATTATTTGTAAGAATAAGACCACCACGTGGACCACGAAGGGTTTTATGTGTTGTAGATGTAACAACATCTGCATAAGGAATTGGAGATGGGTGCATACCACTTGCAACAAGACCAGCGATGTGTGCCATATCAACCATAAAAAGCGCGTTGACGCTGTCGGCGATTTCTTTTATTCTTTTAAAATCAATAGTTCTTGGGTAAGCAGAAGCACCTGCTACAATCATTTTTGGTTTGCATTCATTAGCTTTTCTTTCGAGTGCATCATAATCTAAAAAGCCATCTTCATTAACGCCATAGCTTTCAAAATTGAAGTAGCTACCACTTACGTTAACTGGCGAACCGTGAGTTAGGTGACCACCATCGGCAAGACTCATGCCTAAAACAGTATCACCAGGTGTTAAAAGTGCAAAATATACAGCGAAGTTTGCTTGTGAGCCAGAGTGTGGCTGAACGTTTGCAAAATTACAATTAAAAAGCTTTTTTGCTCTTTCTATTGCAAGGTTTTCTGCAATGTCAACACTTTCACAACCGCCGTAATATCTTTTAGATGGATAACCTTCAGCGTATTTGTTTGTGAGAATACTTCCTGATGCTGCCATAACAGCAGGTGAAGTGTAGTTTTCACTTGCGATAAGCTCAATGTTTCTTTCCTGACGTTCATTTTCACTCTGGAAAGCTTCAAATAACTCGTTATCGCTCATTTTTAAAAGCTCAAAGTTCTTTTCAAGATAGTTCATATTTTTCTTCTCCAATTATTAGTTTTACAATCATATATTCTACAATAATGGTCAATTTATTGCAATAGCTTCAATAAAGTTTTAAGTTATTTACAAAAAGCATTAAATATATTCTTGCATTTTTGGGAAATTTAATATTGTGTTATATTAAATTAATGGTATAATTATAATAGGAAAATTTGGTGCTATATATATTGTATCAAAGGGGTATGATTTATGACAGTCAGCGAATTAAAAGCAAAAATCGTAGAAGAAGCAAAAAAACGAGATACCGTAATACTTGCTCACACATATCAGAATCCTGATATTATTGATATTGCAGACATAACAGGAGATAGTTTCTTTTTAAGTCAGAAAGCAAAGGATTTAAGTGAGAAAAGAGTTGTAATGTGCGGTGTAAGATTTATGGCTGAGAGTGTAAAAATTCTTTCACCAGAAACTGAGGTTATATTGCCTGTTCCATCTGCAACTTGCCTTATGGCAGAGCAGATTTCCCCTGAAAGGGTGCGTGAATTTAAAAAGAATAATCCAGATACAGCGGTTGTTGCTTATATAAATACTACGGCTGCTTTAAAGGCTGAGTGTGACGTTTGTGTTACAAGCTCATCTGCTTTAAAGATTGTAAAAGCGTTACCTAATAAAGATATTCTTTTTATTCCTGATAAAAATTTAGGTTCTTATGTGAAGAAACAGATTCCTGAAAAGAATATTATTCTCTGGGATGGTTACTGTCCTGTTCACAATAAACTCACAAAAGAGGATATTATTGAACTCAAAAAAGAACACCCAGAAGCTCTTTTTGCAGTGCATCCTGAATCTCCGGAAGAGGTTTTAGAGCACGCTGATATGATTGGTGCAACCTCTGAGATTATTAAATATGCAAAAAGCCAGAGTGGTAAAGTTATTATAGGTACAGAAATCGGTGTTGTTGATTATCTTTCAACTCATGAAGAGAATGGTGAAAGATTCATCCAGCTTTCAAGAGAAAAGCTTGTTTGTGAAGATATGAAAATTACAACGCTCGAAGATGTTTATAAGGCTGTAATCGGCGAACAGGGCGAGAGCATTGAATTAGATGAAGCTTTGAGAAAAAAAGCACTTAAAAGTATTGATAAAATGTTAGAATTAGGTTGATGAAAATGAAACTTTCTGAACTTAAAAATTCATATGATGTCGTAATCGTAGGTAGTGGTATTGCAGGGCTTTATGCAGCACTCAACTTTCCACCTACGGTAAACATACTTATGCTTTCAAAAAAAGAACGCCACATTTCAAATAGTTCTTTAGCACAGGGTGGCGTTGCCTGTGTTCTTGATTTAGAAAATGATAGTTACGATTTTCATTTTGAAGATACTTTAATTGCAGGTAAAAATGAAAATGATTCAGATGCAGTAAGAGTTTTAGTTGAAGAAGGTCCGAAAGATGTTCTTCGCACAATAGAATATGGCGTAGAATATGACAGAGATGAAAATGGCAACCTCATAAAAACACTCGAAGGTGGTCATTCTAAAAGAAGAATTCTTCACCATAAAGATACGTCTGGTAAAGAGATGGTGGATAAATTGATGCTGGCGGTTGAAAAATTGCCGAATGTCACACTCTTAGATAATACAATGGTAACGTCTATGTCGAGAATTACCAATGGTTTTAAAGCGACTATAATGCGTGACAAAGAATTTAAAACTGTTTATGCTTCATTCTGCCTCTTAGCTTCTGGTGGTATTGGCAGAGTTTACAAATACACAACAAACCCATCTGTTGCAACTGGTGACGGAATAAGATTAGCTTATGAAATGGGTGCAGCAATTAAAAATTTAAGCTATGTGCAATTTCATCCGACAGCATTCAATGGCGCTAATCGTGAGCAGTTTTTAATAAGTGAAGCAGTTCGTGGCGAGGGTGCATATCTTTTAAACTGCAATAAAGAAAGATTTATGGACAGATATGACAGCCGTCTTGAATTAGCACCACGTGACGTTGTTTCACGCTCAATTATTATGGAATCAAGGAGACTTGGTAGTAATAACTTCTATCTGGATATCCGTTATAAAGGTGAAGAGTATCTAAAAAAACGTTTTCCTGGTATTTATGCCGGGTGTTTGACGCAAGGTGTGGATATAAGTAAAGATTTGATACCAATCTTCCCGTGCCAGCATTATCTTATGGGTGGTATTGAAACTGACCTTAATGCAAAAACAACCTTGCCAAGACTTTATGCGGCAGGTGAGTGTGCTTGTACTGGTGTGCACGGAAAAAACCGACTTGCAAGTAACTCACTTTTAGAAGCACTCGTTTTCGGCAGACGTGCAGCAGAAGATATTATGAGATGTATAAACGCTAATTTCTATGCCGTAAAAGAGCAACCAGAAGAAATTACCGATTTCAGTGGTGCTCCATTACCCAAAGGTACAAGAACAGAAATAAGAGAAATAATGCAAAAAGCATATTTCGTAATACCAGATGAAGGTGCAATTCATCAGGGTAAAAAACGAATTGAATCAATTCTTAACAGATTGAGAAACGGAAAATTTGCTGTAACGGCAGACTATTGTGAGGCACTTTCTCTCGCAACAGTTGCTTATATTATTTTAAGGGAGGCAGACAAATGATTTTGCCACAATTTTATGTAGATGATGTAATTAAGAGAGCAATAAGTGAAGATATAAACTATATTGATGTTGCAACTGATTATTTACTCGACGAAAACGAAAAAAGCAAAGCAAAGTTTATTGCAAAAGCAGATGGCGTGCTTTGTGGTATAGAAGTTGCTATGAGAGTTTTCAGTCTTTTGGATGAAGAGTTTACATACACTTTATATCAAAAAGACGGTGAAAATGTTAAAAAAGGCGATATAATAGCAGAAATAGAGGGCAGAACTATTTATCTTTTAAAAGGCGAAAGAACTGCGCTTAATCTTCTTCAGCATATGAGTGGTATTGCAACTCTTACAAATGAATGTGTAAAGCAGATTGAAGGCACAGAAGCAACTATTGCAGATACAAGAAAGACCTTACCGGGTCTTCGTTCATTACAAAAGTATGCAGTTACCTGTGGTGGTGGCAAGAACCATCGTTACAATCTTTCAGATTGTGCTATGCTTAAAGACAATCACATTGATGCAAAAGGTGGAATTACCCTTGCAGTAAAAGCATTAAGAGAGAAAATAGGTCATACAGTTAAAATTGAAGTTGAAACAAGAACTTTAGAAGAAGTTAAAGAAGCGCTTAATGCTGGTGCAGATATTATTATGCTTGATAATATGGATAATGATACTATGGCAGAAGCAGTTAAAATAGTAGATAAGAAAGCCTTACTTGAAGCATCTGGTAACTTAACACCAGAAAGACTTCGCTCAGTAGCACTTTTAGGTGTAGATATTCTTTCAATAGGTGCTTTAACCCATTCTGTTACAGCTTTTGATATATCAATGAGAATGGCTTAAAATAAGGTGTTTTAATATTTTCGAAAAATGCAAGGGCTGAAAATATCGACCTTGACTAATAAAAAGAAATGTAATAAAATAAGTTATCGGTAAAATGGGCAGTCGCGGATGTTTTAACACAGACGAGGAAAGTCCGGGCATCACACGGCAGAGTAACGGCTAACGGCCGCCGAGGGTAACCTTAGGGAAAGTGCAACAGAGATATACCGCCGTTTTTACGGTAAGGGTGGAAAGGCGAGGTAAGAGCTCACCGGGGTATTGGAGACAATACTGCCATGTAAACCCTACTTGATGCAACACCGAATGGGGAGTTTGCCGGACAGCGATTTATTCGCAACCCCGAAGGGTGGCTTGAACCTTGTGGCAACGCAAGGTCTAGATAGATGATTGCCTTAAACGACAAAACCCGGCTTACAGTTTTACCGATTAAAATAAAAAGGCTTGGCATATGCCAAGCCTTTTTATTTTGCTTTACAACGTTTATAGAAGATGACTGCAATCATTTAAATAGGTGAGTTTTGTTTTCTTTACTCCGTCCTCGTACAAATAGCGAATGAGCGTAACTCCTGTATTGTTTTGCGAAAAATTAAAGTCAGGTATTAGTCCGAGCCCCGTTGCAGCCAATATTAAATACGTATTAAACATACCGTGCGCAACTATAATAACGTTAGCGTCGTCATCGTTTTCATTAAGTATTGCAGCAATAACCCTTTTTGCTCGTTCAAGTGCACCCTGTGGGTCCTCATTCCCTAACGGAGTGCGGTCTCTTATTACTGCGGTGGGAACATATTCCTGCAGGACGTCATCAGGAAGGCCTGTGTAGGAGGCATCTGTGCCCTTTTCCATGAGTGACGTAAAAATGTTAAATTTCGCGTTTTTTGTGGTATTTATGTATTTCGGCTCCTGTTTTAACCGCACGAATTAGGGTGCTTGTGTAAATGGCGTCAATACGCTCATTTTTAAAGCGTTCACCTAAAAGAAACGCCTGCTGTAAGCCGTTGTCGGTTAAATCGGTTTCAGTAAAGCCGTCACCGTTTAAGTTTCCGTAGGTTTCACCGTGCCTTATTATATATAAATACATTTAAACACCCCTTTATCTAAGCTTGCTTTTGTTATATTATATAATGTAATTCTTGTTGTTGCAAGACAAAATATATTGTGGTAAAATAGAGTTAAAATAAAAAGGGGTGTGCCGGTATGGATTTAATTGAAAAAAAGCTTTCCTCGCAAGAGATTTTTGACGGTGTTGCAATACAACTTTTTAAGG
>JAZNUL010000017.1:0-17614 GCA_045592285.1 Acutalibacteraceae bacterium | reverse complement strand
ATGGTACTTGTAGTTTATTTGATTACCAGAATTTTAAAATCAAAGAACCTGAACTTAATTAAAGTGTTATCGGGTGTTTTAGCAGAACTTTGGATGGTACTCGGTTATTACATTTTTGAAGGTTTTATGTATGGCTTCAAGCCGTCACTTGCAAATATCCCAATGAATTTGATTCAGGGCGTAGCAGGACTCATTCTTGCGGTTGTTTTAATTAAAGTGCTTGAGAAGCAGAAAGTGTTAGATAAGTTGTCAGTAAGTCAGTGAGTCAGTGGTCAGTTATTATAAAAATAAAAAATCTATCATTTATAGTTCAGCAAAAACTATAAATGATAGATTTTTGTCTATGTTTACTGACAACTGACTTACTGACAACTGCAGAATAACAAAAACCACAGTAGCATTCACTACTGTGGTTTATTGTTATTCTGCATCTTTAAGCGCTCTTTCAAGCCAGATAACGCCGATATCCATTGCAGCCCAAAGACCTTTTTTCTCAGCCTTTTTAACAATAGCTTCTAATGGGTTTACGTTAGGGTCAGTATTTAAAAGCTGAACTGTAACCTTGTCAGCAATCTGAACACCGTGAACCTCATGAGAATCTGCAATAGAGAGCATAAGTACGAAAGGGTCATTCATATCACCGTAATAAAGTGTGTTGCCCTTACGAACAAGTGGTTTTCCTTTATACTCGAGAAAACTTGTTTCTGATTTAGCCAAACTAAACACTCCTTATTCTATTGAAGTTTAATTTAACTATTAAGATATGTTTTAAGAAGAGCCTGTAAAAGTTCATCTCTGTCAATCTTACGAATTAAACTTCTTGCATTGTTGTGAGTTGTAATGTAGGTTGGGTCCTCCGACAAAATGTAACCTACAAGCTGGCTGGTAGGGTTGTAACCTTTCTCTACAAGTGCATTATAAACCTGAATGAGAATATCTCTCATTTCCTTTTCGTGCTCATCTCTTATCGCAAATTGAATGGTTTTATCTGTCATAAGAACACCTCCTATAAAAATTATATTTCTATTATAAACTATTATAAAGAAAATTACAACAGTAAATTATTAAGAAATTTCGACAAATAATTAAATTATTTCTTAAGAGCAACGTTAATCTTAGAAAGATTTTCTAAAATAGTGTCAATCCAACCCTGAACCTCTTCCATTTCAAGAGTTCTCTCTTTAGATGAGAAAATAAATCTGATAGCAATACTCTTAACGCCATCTTTTTCGAATGTGTCAATAACATTAACGCTTGTAAGCTCTTCTAAGCTTAAAGCTTCCCAGCATTTTTTGAGTTCTGAGAATTTAGCGCCGTTAGAAATATCTAAAGAAAGGTCATAATAAGTTGATTGCTGAGTAGATGGCTCAACGAATGAAATGTTACCATTTGAAACGTCAATTAAATCATCAATGTCAATTTCAATACAAACAGCTTTACCGGTTTTATCAAGCTTAGTTAAAACTGATGGATGAAGTGTGTGAAGCACACCAACGTTTTTGCCACTAACAAGAATTTCTGCAGTGTTCTTTGGGTGCTCATAAGCGTGAGTAGGTTGAACTTTGTTGAATTCAGGTGCAATATGCTTAATTGAAAGAACAAGAGTGTTAACCATATTGAGTGCTTTGAAATATAAATCCTTTTCAGAACCTTTTTTATCAAAGAGAACTACACCTAAAGAACGTCTTTCGTTTGCAGTGCCGTCAGCCTTTAAGCCTTTAACAACTCTGCCTATTTCAAAAATACCAAAGCTTTCTTTAAAGTCTTTGTTGTCAGAAACTGCAACTAAAAGGGTAGGAATCATTGAGTTACGGATAGTACCATTGTCAGAACTTTCAATGTTAAGAACCTTAACGTTATCTTCAACTTCAATGCCAAGTTTTTTATATCTTCTAACGTCACCCCAGATATATGAGTGAACCTCGTGAAGATTGTAGTGCTTAACTAAAATATCTTTAATTTCATTACTTTCAGAGCGAACTGCTGTGCTTCTTACAGGCTTTAATGGGCTCTTAGTAGTAATAATGCTGAAGTTATCGTAACCATAAATACGTGTAATTTCTTCAATGATGTCAGCCTTAATTGTAACGTCTTTTGTGGCTCTCCAACTTGGAACTTTAATGTGGAAGTTATCACCATTCATTGTTACTTCAAAACCGAGAGCTTTTAAAGTTGTGTTAATTCTTTCTGTAGAAATATCAATACCTGTGTATTTATCAACATAAGCTTTATTGAAGTCAATTTCAATTTCAGGGTATTTCTTTGTGTATTCATCTGTAAGCTGCGAAGCAACACGAGCACCTGAATCAATAGATTGTAAAAGGTAAGCAAATCTCTTTGCAGCAGTTACAGTCATTTCAGGGTCAAGCATTTTTTCATATCTTGCAGAAGCATCTGTACGAAGACCAAGTCTTGAAGATGATTTACGAACAGAAACGCCATCAAAGTTAGCACATTCAAGAACAACTGAATTTGTACTACCTACAATTTCAGAATCAAGACCACCCATAATACCAGCAATAGCAACTGGAGTTGTAGCGTTTTTGATTAAGAGTGTGTCTGTTGTAATATCTCTTTCTGTGTTATCAAGAGTAGTGAATTTACAATTCTCTTCCGGTGTACCAATTTTAATTTCGTCAATCTTGTTGCCGTCAAAAGCGTGAGTTGGTTGACCCATTTCGAGCATAATGTAGTTTGTAAGGTCAGCAAGTAAGTTAATGCCACGCATACCACAGTAGTAAAGACGAATCTGTAATGAAAGAGGACTCACATTTTTTGTGATGTTATCCATCTTAACACAAGAATAACGGTAAACAAGGTCAGGTCTTTCAACTGTAACCTTAATTTTTTCGTCACCACTATATGCTAAATCTGAAAGATTAAGTGGTTTTAACTCTCTGCCTGAAAGTGCTGAGAATTCACGTGCGATACCATAGTGACCCCAAAGGTCAGGACGGTTTGTGAGTGATTTATTATCAACTTCAAAAATAATATCGTCAATAGGGTAAATCTCTTTTAAATCTGTACCATTAGGAACGTCTACGTCAATTTCCATAAGACCAGATTTATCATCAGAAAGACCAAGCTCATAAGCTGAACAGCACATACCCTCTGATTCGTAACCTGCAACTGTTGCCTTTGTAATATCACCAGCAGGAACTCTACCACCAGCCTTAACAAAAGCAATTTTCATATTTTCTCTTACGTTAGGTGCACCGCAAACAACGTCATAAACTCTGTCGCCACCATCAACCTTGAGAAGATGAAGTTTTTTAGAGTTAGGGTGATTTTCAATAGAAAGAATTTCACCAACAACTACATTCTGAATATCTTCACCTTTAACAATGATATCTTCTACCTCAGCAGTAGCAAGGGTAAAGCTTTCAATAAGCTTTTTAATGTCAAGACCTGAAAGGTCAACGTATTCTTTAATCCAGTTAATAGAAACAAACATTATTTACCCTCCTTTTCATCGTCAATAAAAGTTCTGTTAGTAAATTGTGAAAGTGATTTTAAACTACAGCTGTTAAATACACGAATGTCTTTAATTCCGTAGCGCATCATAGCAAGACGAGTAAGACCAAGACCAAAAGCAAAGCCTGTGTATTCTTCAGGGTCAATGCCACCCATTGAAAGAACGTTAGGGTGAATCATACCGCAAGGGCAGAGCTCAAGCCAGCCTGAACCTTTACAAGATGGGCAACCGTCACCACCACAGATAAGGCATTGAATGTCAAGCTCAAAGCCAGGCTCAACGAATGGGAAGAAGCCAGGTCTTAAACGAACTGTAACATCACGGTTAAATACTTCAGAAAGCATAGTTTTCATAAAGTAAATAAGGTTAGAAATAGAAATATCTTTATCAACCATAATACCTTCCATCTGGAAGAATGTGTTTTCGTGGCAAGCGTCAATCTTTTCATTTCTGAAGCATCTGCCAGGGAAAATAACTCTTATTGGTCTACCTGCTTCAAGCTCTTTCTTATATTTAATAAGAATAGCGTTCTGTGCAGCAGATGTGTGAGTTTTTAAAAGCTGATTTGAACTTAAATAATAAGTATCCTGCATATCACGTGCTGGGTGATGTTTAGGGATATTAAGTGCTTCAAAGCAGTGGTAATCGTCAACTATTTCGTCATAGTCTTCAATTGAGAAGCCCATACCAGCAAAGATATCTTCAACTTCTCTTTGTACAAGAGTAATTGGGTGATAAGAGCCTTTATCTTCATTAAGTGGGAAAGATACGTCGTAATCTTCAGCAGAGTTTATAAGAGCTTCTTCTTCTGCCTTTTTGATTTCTTCATTTTTTTCTGTAAGTGTTTTTTCAATGAATTGTTTTACTTCATTGATAATTTGACCAGCTTCTTTTTTCTGTTCATTAGGAATGTTTCTTAATTCGCTCATAAGAGAAGTAATAGGGCCTTTTTTACCAAGGAACTCAATTCTTAATTGTTCAAGTTCATTGGAAGAAGCAGCACTATTTACTTTTTCTAAAAATTGTTCTTTCAAAGCGTTAGCGTTTTCAAGCATTTTAGTTCTTCCTTTCAATAGTTGTAGTTTATATGCGATAGGGTAGGGGGAAGATTTTCAGGTTTTAAGACAAAAAAATAACGCCCCATCCCAGAAGGGACGAAGACATCTCCGCGGTACCACCCTTATTTTTGCATAAGTGAATTTTCACCATAGAGCAAACACTCTTTTGTAATGTAACGGTTACTCCCGTTGTAGCCTACTTTGTTTCAACCACACCGCTCACAAGTGAACTTCAAAAGTGTTTTACGAAAATGCTTACAGCCGAGGGCATTTCTCTCTGAACAAAAACTGCTTTCTACTCTCTTGCTCAACGCGTTTAAAGTATTTTAACATAATACTATTTAAAATGCAAGAGTTTATTTAATTAAAAGTTGAAAGTTGCAAGTTTCGGAACTGCGTTGGCATTATAAATTAATAATAGTTTATCCTACCATTTATTGTTGATATTTAAAACAACTTTAAATGATGGGATATAGTTTTATATTTAACTATAATTGGTTTTGCCCCTTAATTTTCAACTTTCAACTTTCAATTTTCAACTTATATTGTCAGGAACTCTGCCATCAGGATTATGAGCTTCACAATCACAGAAAATATCTATTTTAGGAATACCATTATTCTGAGGAATAACAGTGAAGTAATATGTTCCGCCACTTGGGCAACATGAAACATCGCCGTTGTGAATATCTACTAACAAAGAATCCAAAGAACCCTGGTCAAGAGGTAAAACATATGACTGAATTAAAGGTTTACCATCAACAGAGATTATTTTATAGTTATAATCACCATTAAAATTATTGTTGATACACCATTCTTTAGCTTCTGATTGCAATTCTCTCATCTGAAGAGCACAGACCTTTTTGTTACTCGCAGCCATTACTGAACTATATGCAGGAACAGCTACTGCAACAAGAATGCCAATTACTACAACAACAATCATTAATTCAACTAATGAGAAGCCTTTTTTCGAACACATAAACTTTAACATAACTGAACCCCCTAAATTTATATTGCGAGAATGTTTTGAGCTGTAAACGAAACTTTTTCGTAACTCTCTGCATCTTCATTGTAGCATAATATGTTTATTTTGTAAAGAAAAAACATAAATGTTTATAACTTTTGTTAAATTTTACCAAATTGCAATTTTCTCATTTGTTTTATATATATAATAAATGTTGGGAAAAGGTTAATAGAATGCAGAATTTTGGAAGGCTTACGCCTTTTTAGTGATGAGTGAAAAGTGATGAGTTAAGGGGCTACGCCGTAATTATAATTATTTGTTGTAACAGTTAATTTATCTTTTCGTTTTTACTGATTATATATAGGAGGAATTTGATATTAAAACTATAAATTACATAATAAAAATTCTATCATTTAAAGTTATCATAAACTAAAAATGATAGAATTTTGTTGCTTTTATTCAATAATAATTACAATCAACGCGAAGCGTTCCGCAACTCATCACTCATCACTTTTCACTCATCACTATTTTAGCTCATCACTACTTTAGCTCATTACTAAAAAGTGTGAAGTTGAAATTGTGCATTTTGCATTCAAAATATTAATTTGCTCTGCGAATTAATATTTTATTCTCGTTCCCGCTTCATATTCCCACGCTTCAAAGCCTGTATCAAGTGCAGGGGAGTTAAGAGAGAGTGTAAAATTACGGTTTTCAGCATCTTTAAAACCAGGGTCAGCGAACACAGCGTTGTTATAATAACCACGTTTTTGCATCTTTTTAACTGAAATGTTGCTGTCAGAGAAAACCTTTTCTTCGTTTTCGTAATCCCAGTAAAGATTGTTGTTATCTATAAACCAGTCTTTATCAACGGCATTATCATACATAGCCTCATTGTCACCGACTAAAATGTTGTTATAAAGGAAAAGTGAGTTGTGTTCTTCTTGTCTTGTAATAAGCATCTGACCATCATCACTGAAAGCAAAAATATTATTTTTAATTAAGTTGTCTTTACCATAGTGCTGATGAAGTGAGTTAGAAGAGCAATCATAAACAAGATTTTTTTCAACAGTTATGTTGCTTGAGCCTTCGTCAAGGTAAATACCCCAACCGCCGTAGCCTGTGCTACCTTCGTAGCAACCAACGTTGTGAATAATGTTACCGCTTAAAACTGTATCTGGCTGAATACCTAATGTGTAAATACCACCCATATCAGAAAGCCAACCATTACCGATATTGTAAATAAGATTATTCTTTATCTGGATATTATTAGTTGGGTGGTCAGTGTAACCCCAGTTCCAACCAACTGAAACCGCTGTGTACCAGCCATCGTGAATTTCGTTATAAGTAATATCACAATCAGTAGCGTGTGTAATAAGCACACCAATAGAGTTGTTATAAATTCTGCCGTAATACCTTATGTGACAGTCTGTAATGTCAATGTTACTTGTTTTAGCAGGGATCTCAAAAGGACCATCAATGAAGATTGCGTTACCACCAATCTGGTCAAATAAACAGCTTGAAACAACAGAATCCTTTGAGCCCGAATCATACTTGATTGCAGTGTTAGATATATTCTTGAATTTACAGTTTATAAAGTTAATGCTTGAAGAATTTGTAATGTGAATTGAAGCAGGAGTTTCAAATGCTGCTTGTGGGTGAGTTGGATTGTATTTGATATTTGCGTAAAGTGGATGCTCTGCATTAAGAGATGAGTTCCACTTTGTACCAGAAACAAAGTCCCAGTCAGTATTTTTAAAATCAATGCCACTGAATGTAATATCAGAAGCACCATTTATATTAAAGAAGCTTTCTGTTACAGGAGCAGAAAGTGTAAGACTCTCTGCAGTCTCATTCTTTTGTGGAATGTAATAAAGCTTTTTTTCTGCTCTGTCAAGATACCATTCACCAGGTTCTGTTAAAGCTTCTCTTACGTTTTCATAAACGAAGTTGTCACCAACCTCAATAGTCATAGCAGCAGGTTTTGAAACTTCAACTCTGCCGGTAGATGGGTCAGTTGAGTGAAGTGGTAAAATATCATCGCACCACTTGTGCAAAATTCTTACGTTAACGTCAGAAAGATTTTTGAAATCTCTTACTTTGTCTGTATAAAATGCAGCGTGTAAATCAAAGAAGCCGCTTTCGTTATCAAGGTCAAATGCATCTTCATCCTTAGAATCAGTAACTGTGAAAGAGCCGGTTTTTGGCCATTTGCTGATTGAAAGTCTTTCATCACCCTTAAAGAGTGAACGGAAATAAATGCTATCAGTGTCAACATCTGTAACGAATGCTTTTGTGTAGTTTATCTTAGTTTCAGACCAATCTGTAAAATCTACGCTACCAGAAAATACAACGTCTTCATTAGGGTATGAACGATAAGTAACGTTGCCAAGGTCAGTAGAATCAAACGTTAATTCTTCAGCTAATAAATATGTACCACTTCTGAACCATACAGTGACAGCTTCGTTAGTAGCACCCTTTAATGATTTTAATTTTTCTTTAGCACCATTAAGCGTTTTTAAAGGACTTTCGAGTGTTCCTTTATTAGTGTCACTACCATCAGGAGAAACAACTAAATCGTATTTACCCATTTTAAATTCACCTTCGTCAAATTCGACCTGTGTTATTGTGGTGTTATGAAAAATATCGTTGTCAGCGCCACCGATGTTAGTGTTATCATCAACGGCTGGTGGTGTAGGTGAAATTGAGCTTATAAGCGTAATAAGTGAAGCTATAAGCGAAATCACGGTTTTTAAAATTATTGATACATCCATAAAAAATCCCCTTTACTCAAATAAGATTAAATCAACATTATAATTTTAGTATATAGTTTATAGAAAATCAATTGTTAATAAAATTTTCTCTTTACTTTACAAAAATATATGGTAAAATATGTATAATATTATTATTCAAACTTTTAAATGTCTGAGGAGTGTTTTTGATGAGCGAAATAAAATTAGGAGTTCAACTATTTACTTTACGTGATAAATGTCAGAATGCTGAAGATTTTGAAGAAACCTTAAAATTCTTACAGAGTATTGGCTGTAACGTAATACAGATTTCTGCAATAGGCCCTATTGACCCTGTAATTGTAGGCGAACTCGTTAAAAAATATAATATGGAAGTTTGTGTTACTCATAAGCCTTATGACAGAATGAAAAACGACTTAGATGCTTTAATTAAAGAGCACGATTTAATTAACTGCAAAAATATTGGTATTGGTGCTATGCCATTTAATCTTCACGACAGTTATGAAGGCGTGTGGGGATTTATCAATAAGTGTAATGAAATCGATGAAAAAATGCAGAAACAAGGTAAAAAGCTTTGCTACCATAACCACGCTTTTGAATTTGAGGTTAACGATGGCAAAAGAACCTTTGAAAGGCTTATTGAAGAAACTACAATGGATTTCATTCCAGATACATACTGGATGCAGGTCGGCGGTGTAAACCCTGCAGAATACCTTAAAAAGTTAAAGGGCAGAGTAGAAGTGTGCCACTTTAAAGATATGAGAATCGTTAATAACGAGCAACGCTTTGCAGAGTGTGGCACAGGTAATATTGACCTTGGCGCTTGTTACAGAGCTTGTAAAGAAATCGGCGTTAAATATATTGTAATCGAGCAGGATTTGTGCTATGATATGGATGTATTTGAGTCAGTAAGAATAGGCTTTGAAGGCTTAAAACGAATCGCAAAGGAGAATGAGTAATATGTCAAAAGGTAAAATCGCTTTAATAACACTCGCTTTTGTTGCTATAACATTAGTAGTACCATTACTTTTATTATTAGCTTTAGTTGATGCAAACAGTTTCAGCGTTTACATTGTTGTTTTCGGAACAATGTTCTTTGGTTCAATAGGCTTCTTGTTTGCTATGCTTCTTAAAACAAAGGCAGATATTAAAGAAATGGTTGACGAAATCAAGGTTCAGAACGCAGCTATTGCTTTTAAATTAACAGAAATGAAAAAACAAGGCGGACTTCAGCAAACAACTCCAGTAGAACCAAAACCAATGGCAAAAACTGAAGTTAAAGAGAAGTTTGATGACTTTAATTGATTTTAGGAATCAGGAAATAGGAATTAGGAATTAGGAAACAGGTATTATTAAATTAAATGCATTCTATCATTTTTGTTTGCAAAAAACTTTAAATGATAGAATGCATATTTTTTTAGTGTATCTAATTCCTAATTCCTAATTCCTATTTCCTCAACAATACAACTCAGTTGAGTTGTATTGTCAGGTCACTCATAGCATACGACACACACGGATGAATAATGCCGTGAGAAGTGTCTGAAATTCTTCTTGAGTCAGTTCCTTCTGGAATAAATACGTTACCTCTTGTAAGTCTTGCTTTACAAAATCCGCAAGAACCAACTCTACAATGAGAACGTGCTTCTATTCCAGCTCTTTCGAGAGCTACTAAAATAGTCTCTTCACTATTACACGGAATGGTTTTTAAAACCTTTCCGTCTTTTTTTACCCTGAGTTCAAACGTTTTGCCAAGAAATTCTGGTGGGAAATCAGGTATCAATTTAGCTTCTTTATTTTTGCTACCAATGTTGAGCCTTATATCTTTTCTCTCTAAACCTAATTCTGCAATCTGTGTTGAAATGAGGTTTAAAAGCTGTTCTGAGCCGTTTATAAATACACTGAATTTTTCTGGCGGAGCGTACTTTTCAATTAGTTGTTTTGTAATAAAACCACGTTCGTAATTTTCTACCTTTTCATCGCTGAAAACAAATACAATATTAAAGTTTTTAGTGGTTTTACTTATTTCAATAAGCTCATCCATAAATAAAGCATCTTGCTTTTTACGGCAACTGTAAAAAAGTGTAAGGTTTACGTTTAACGATTTTTCTTCAATGGCTCTTGCCATAGATAAAAATGCGGGAATGCCTTCATTATCAGTAGCGCCAACTAAAAATGGGTTGTCTCTTAAAACCTGGTAATAAAAATTACCGAGTGGCTGTGAGGCTACAACCTCAGTGCCTTTTTGCCAGTTATTAAAAATGTAATTTGAAGCAAAGCCGTGCATAACCTTTTTAACTTTTATCATATAGAAGTCGTCATTACTTGAGTCAAGAGGTGACGAGCAGATTGTAAAAGGTCTTGTGAGAACTGACTGACCAATGTTAAGTGTAATGCTCAAATACTGACCAGGTCTGAAATATGCTAACTTCCCTGTACCGTGAGCAGAGTCGGGGTAAAGAACGTAGCAACGCTCATCTCTCGAAAGTTCAATAACTTCTCTTATTTTTAAATATTGAACCTGTGGGTGAAGAAAATTTGCTGTTGAGTTAACGTTAAAGTTCTTTCTTACAGGTGTTTTAAGTGCATTGTTAATAGCGTTTTTTCTCGCTTCTGGAATTCTCACGAATTCAGAAAAATCTTTTGTGGGGGAATGAATGCTTACTTTTTCTTTCATTTTTTAACCCCCTTATCTTCTTTTTCTATATCATAAAGTGTGGCGTAGCAAGTGTTTCTGCCAGAAGCAATAGCAGAATGAACTCCCGCACCCTGAGTGCCGAAGCCACCACAAAATCTTAACCCCTTTGTGTCAGAGTCGCTTTCTTCTGTCATAAAACGAGAAAGCATATTGTCTTTGTTGTCGGTAGAGTAGCCATAAATTACGCCTTGAGGTGTGTTTAAATATCTTGCAAAGGTCAAAGGTGTTGCAATTTCTAATTCTTCAATGCTTTCGCTTATTTTAATTCCGGTAGAGTCCTCATAAAGTTTTATAATACGTTTTGCAAAAGCATCTTTTTCTTCAAAATAATTTTCAGGGTCAATATTAGCCCAGCAGTTTTCTGTAAAAAGTGTAGTAAACATAAGAATTGCGGTGCCTTTAGGTGAAGCCTCTGGGTTTATAGCGTTAAGGCAAGTAACTCTACACATATTGTTACTGCTTAAAGTTCTCATTAAATCATACTGAACAGAAGAGTCAGCACTTTCTGTAATAATTGTGTTGCAGTCGGTGATACCTAAATCATTTATAGAACGATTTAAACCAACGTAAATTGCCGCACCTCGTGCACCAAAGGTTCTCATATTACTTCTTTTTGTTGCAGTAACAGGCACGTCACTTACTTTCATCATTTTTGAATATGCAAATGTAGGTGAGCAGTTTGCAATAATGTGCTTGCAAAGTATTTTTTCGCCGTTACTTAAAATAACGCCCGTAGCTTTGTTGTTTTCAAAAATAATTCTTACTACTTCTGAACCTAACCATATCTGACTTCCATTATCTTCAATAAAACCTGCGAGCGTAAGTGCGATTTCGTTACTTCTGTTTTTTGGTACGTAACCACCGAATTGAATATAATTATAAAGTGTGAGAATATATTCTGTAAAACTTAATCTATCACAGTCTACGCCGTGGAAAATCCATAAATTAGAAAGAATTTCACGTGCTCTTTGTGGTATATTTAAAGCGGAAAAAACTTCGTTTACTGTGTAAGGTGCAGTCCTTACAAAATTGCCAAACTCTTTTAAAAGACTTTTAGCGAAGTTCATATTGATTTTTTCTTCAGTAGCACAAAGATGATTTATGCCGTCAACAGTAACCTCTGCTACGTCAAAAAGCTTTTCTAAAGAAGCAGAGCTTTCTGGCACGTATTCTTCCATAGTTTTAATAAAGTTTTCAATGCCAAAGGGGAGCGTGGCGTCAATTTTTTCGCCGTTTTTAGATTTTGTAATTACTCTGAAAGCAGTAGGTAACTTGCACCATTCAATTTTGTTAGAAATACCAAGTTCATCAAAAATTATGCGCACGTCACCAACACCTTGCGTGTTTGAATACCCGCAAAGTGAGTGTAAAGATGCATCAAATTCAAATCTGCCACGTGTAAAGCTTGTTGCACTACCGCCTGGTGTCAGATTTCTTTCTAAAACTAAAACTTTTTTGCCATTTTTCGTAGCACAGGCAGCAGCCGTTAAGCCACCAAGCCCTGCACCAATTACAATAATATCAAAATCCATAAAACAACTCTCAAAAAATTATTTATTAAACATTCTTATCGTCTGTTGCTTCACCTGGTGAAGAAATAGGAATAACTTCGCCTAAATAAGTAGGCTCAGGTTTTATTATGCACCAAATAAAGTCTTTGACTCTCGCTAAAAACTCACGTGAATCATTATAAAGCTCTTTTGTGAGTGCAAAGTTATAATATCCATCAGCTGCTACGCCGTATGCTTCAAGACCTAACTTTCTTGCATCATAAATCGCTCTGTATAAATGATACTCCTGCGTTACGATTATTAAACTTTCAACCTGAAAAATCTCTCTTGCTCTGTACATTGACTCGTAAGTAGAAAAACCGGCGTGGTCCATTAAGATATTCGTAGCAACCGCACCCGCTTCATCTATTGCAAATTGCTTCATAGTGTTAACTTCATCATATTCTTCTCTGCCGTGGTCACCACTCATTAAAATTCTATTAGTACAGCCAGTGTTAAAAACTTCAACACTTCTGAAAATTCGCTCTTGCAAAATGTGAGTAGGAGCGCCATCTCTTACGCCTGCCCCCAATACTAAAACACAGTCAACATTATAGTTTTTTGCTTCTTCAACAGTTAATACATATCGGTTTGCATACTCGTAAATATAAGCGTTAATAAGAATAGGTATCTGTGCTAAGATAATACCTACAATGATAATTAAAGATATAAAATTTTTTAATTTGCTTTCTTTGTTTTTTTCTCTTTTAAATTCCATAACAAAATTCCTCTTTATTTATTACATATTAATACATATAAGATTTTACACTAATAAATAAAATAAATCAACAGAATAATAACATAAATTGGCATTTTTAATTACTTCTTAATAATTATCATTGATTTTTGTTACATAATATGATAAGATTGAGTAAACACTCACCATTGACTTGAAAAGGGGATTTAGTAATGTTATTTTATGTTTGTTTAGCACTTGGTATTATAAGTCTTATTGCGTTTTTAGTGCAGAGAAAACCAGCCGTTTCATTAAAGGTTTTACTTTTTAAAACAGTAACAAGCGTACTTTTTATTTTAACAGCATTTTCTGCATTTTATGAAAATTCAAATTGCCCTAAAGGATTAGCATTGTTGTTCTTTGCTGGTGCTGTTTGCGGTCTTTTAGGTGATATCTGGCTTGATGCAAAATATATATTCCCATCAGAAAAGAATGGACTTTTAAAAGCTGGTTTTATAAGCTTTCTTATAGGTCATATTTTCTTTGTTGCGGGTATGTTTATAACTTATGGCGTTTCAACTATTTCTATAATCTGTGGTGTTGTTGGTGCTATAGGTGCTCCGTTTTTTTGTATTCTTACAGAAAAACTGTTTAAAGCAGACTTTGGTAAAGATAAGTTAATAAGCGTTGTTTATACAAGTGTTCTTATGTTAGCAACGGGAATTTCACTCGTTATTGTTATTGATAATAATTTTGATTTATCGTCACTTGTAAGATTTATTGGTATGGCGTTGTTCTTAGGTTCAGATGCAGTTTTAGCAAAGGTTTATTTCTGCAAAGGTCAGAACACAAGAGTGAATGTTGTTATAAATCACGCTCTTTATTATATGGCACAGTTTTCATTAGCAACGTCATTATTCTTATTTTAAGGCAATAAATTTCGGGTGATAAAATGCAAACAGAAAGATTATATTATAAAGACAGTTATATAAAAGAATTTAAAGCAAAGGCTATCTCTTGTGAAAAAAGAGATGGCTTTTATGCCGTTATATTGGATGAAACAGCCTTCTTCCCAGAGGGTGGCGGTCAGAAATCAGACACGGGCTTCATAGGAGATATAAAGGTTTTTGACGTGCAGGAAGAAAACGGCGAAATAATACATAAATTAAAAGAAGAAATAAAAATAAACGAAACGTATTCTTGTAAAATAGATTGGGAAAAAAGATTTTTAAGAATGCAGAATCACACAGGTGAGCATATTATTTCTGGTATTGTAAACAGAAAATATGGTTATGATAACGTCGGTTTTCACCTTGATGATGAATACGTAACGTTTGATTTTAACGGCGAATTAACACGTGAACAGCTTGACGAAATTGAAGACGAAGCAAACGAAATAATTTATAAAAACATTAAAGTGAATACATCTTTTCCAGATGAAAAAGAATTGACAACACTCGAATATCGTAGTAAATTAGAACTTACAGAAAATGTAAGAATAGTTACAATTGATGGCGTTGACGTTTGTGCTTGTTGTGCACCACACGTAAATTCTACTGCAGAGGTTGGAATTATAAAACTGCTTGATTTTATGAAGCATCGTGGTGGCGTAAGAATTGTTATGAAAGCGGGTAAATTAGCACTTTTAGATTATCGTGATAAGTATAAAAATGCTTTAGGAATTTCAAATCTGCTTTCAGTTAAGCAACAAGATATTTTCACTGCAACCGAAAAGTTCTATAACGATTTAAGTGAAGAACGCCGTAAATTCTATGAGTACAGATTATCTGTTGCAGAGCGTGACAAAGCGAATTTAAGTGAAGTAAACGGCTCTTTAATTCTTGTAACAAGTGGTTATGATAGCGATATGATGAGAGAAGTAGTAAACTTCGCAACAGATAAAACCCTAAAATACGGAGCAGTTTTCTCAGGTAATGACAGCGATGGTTACTCTTTTGTTATTGCTTCAAAGTCACAAGATATGAATATTTTAAGAAATGAGTTGAATTCAAAACTCAACGGTCGTGGTGGCGGTCGTGATGGTATGATTCAGGGCAAAGCAACCACAACAAAAGAAAAAATTATAGATTTCTTTAAGGAAGTGTAAATATGAGCGAATTTACCGTAAAACCAGCAAGAGGGTCAACACCTAACCCTGACCATATTTTTATAAGTATCAAGGGGGACTCTAAAACCTCAATGACAGTTACCTGGCGTACATCGGTTGATGTTACAAGTGGCTATGCAATAGTCAGAAAAGATGGCAAAAACGACTTAATGAAATATGAAGCAGTAAAAGGTTATTTCAAAAGTGATATAGATGAAAGTAATATGTTCTGGGCAGATATGGTTAATTTAAAGCCGGGAACAAAATATTTCTACACTGTTGGTAATGACGAATACAGAAGCGAAGAGTTTTTCTTCACAACAGAAGAAGAAAATGCAGAAAGCTTTAAATTTATGTGCGTTTCTGACCAGCAGAAAGGTGACCCACACGATTTACCTGATTACAGTTATTTCACCAAGGTTTTAAAAACTGTTTTAGAAGAAAATCCAGATATTAAATTCATTCTTACTGCAGGCGATAATACAGACTGCGGTCAGCACGAGGTTCAGTGGAATGGTGCATTCTCAGGTCTTAAAGGCGTTGTTGAATACATACCATTTATGATGACTGTCGGCAATCACGATAACCGTGGTTTCAAAGATTATAAAAATCATATCGGCAGATATTACGCAGAACCAGCAGAATTCTTCTGCAATCAGTTCAAAGGCTCATATCCATTCAACGGACCAGAAGGCTGGGAAACAGAAAACTATTCATTCAGCTACGGTAATGCTCATTTTAACATAATAAGCGTTAACGAGCCTGAAAGAGTTAATAACTGGTTAATTAAAGATATAGGTGCAACCGACAGAATCTGGAAATTTGGTTCTTACCATTTCCCAATGTATTATGCAGGTCCAGAACTCAGTAATGACGACGGTTACCCAATGATGCGAGAGGGTATTGAAATGCTCGACGTTCTCTTTGCAGGTCACGAGCATAACTTTGCAAGAACATTCCCTATAAAGAATGAACAATTATTTGATAAGCCTTCACAAGGTACAATTCACTACGAGTTAGGTAATAGTGACTGTAACCCTCCAGGCACAATGTCCTCACACAAAGTTTGGCACGCTGCTCATTACCCTTGTGAAGAGCAGATTTCAACAGTTGCAATAGTTGAAGTATTTAAAGATAAAGTAATTCTCACTTCAAAGGTAGTTGAAGACGGCAGAATTATTGACCAGTGTATAATAGATAAAAAGAATGACACTATTTACCCAATCGCTTTAGCGCCAATCTTTAAGAGAAGAACAAGAACGTTCTACAAAGGTTTGGGGCTCGGTCTTAGTGAACGTGAACAAATTCCAGAATTCAAAGATGGAATGTGGTTCTCACCACTTGCTGTTATGTTTACAGCTATCGGTGCAGACGTAAAAAAAGAAGAGGGAAAAGTAACCTTAGGTATCTACGGTAAAACTGCAACGTTTACTGAGGGTAGCAATATCGCAGTAACAAATGACGGTGAAGTTACACTTCCAGCACCAGTTTACCGAGGCGAAAACAGTCAGCTTTACATACCGCTTGATGCAATTATCCCTTGCTTCAATATGAAATGGGCTTATGCTGAGAGAAATAACTATCTCACAATAGAGCACGTAGACGAAGCTATCCCAATGACAAAACAACCATAATGGAGTGAATAATCAATTATGATTCCATTAATCAAAGATAAAAAAGTTTCAGAATACACTTCTGCATATTCTTCAACACTCTGGCTTTTTGAAAATGTAGAAAAGCAGGAATATTTATCTCACTTAGAAGAAATAGAAGCTAATGGCTACAAAGAATCCTACAAAACAGATATTGAAGATAATTTAACGTCTGTTTTCGAGAATGGCGAAAATCTTATTATAAGCTCATTTTATCCGTGTGATAACACTGTAAGAACAGTTTTAGAGAATAACAAAAATCTCCCCGAATTTAAAATGAGGGAAGATTTAGAAACTAAAACAAAAACTACCTTGTGGCAGTTTGAAGTTGACCACTCTTTAATTGACTGTGGTATGTGTTACATAATTCGCACGTGTGACGGCTCTTTCTTCATTGTAGACAGTGCTCACACATACTCTTGTCGTGACGACGAAAGAATTCACGAATTTTTAAGAGAAAGAACACCAGACGGTGAAAAAATTAGAATTGCTGGCTGGTTTTTCAGCCACGGTCACGATGACCACATAACACAATTTAAAAACTTTTTGCTTTATCACTCAGACGACGTAATTATTGAAGGTCTTTACTTCAATTTCCCAACGTACGACCACAGAGATGCTGGGGAATGGATGGGGGCAGGTGAGGGTTATGTTAATCAGTTCAGAGCGGCAATTAAGAAAAGACCTGATATA
>JAZNUL010000016.1:0-44609 GCA_045592285.1 Acutalibacteraceae bacterium | reverse complement strand
GTAAACATTCTGAACAGAGTTATGAACATTTTTTAATGATTTTTACGATTTTTTTATTATACTAAAAGTATAAAATACTTGCATGTCATTTTGACAACCACATAAATTTACAACATTTTTCCATTAATTTTAATTTGGTTTTTCAAATTATTTTTTATATACTTTTGAATATTTTTACTCATTTTTTCAAAGTATATTTATTGTATGAAAGTGAGGTATTTTTATGATTAAAGGAATCAACAAACAAGTTTTAGAAGTGCTCGAACCAAGCAACGATTATTTTGAAAAAGCATTATTTTTTGTAAAGCCAGAATATTCAGGATATTCAGAAAATAAATTAAAAGAATTAGCACAAAACGAATTAAAATCCGTTATAAAGCCACCGCTTCAAAAATCAACGAAAAATTTCAAAAATATTAAATTTATTATATCAGGCTTATCTATATTTATTTTTGGTATATTTCTCGGATTTATTTTATCATTCTTTGTTTGAAATTTTCACTCATATATGATAATATATTCTTATCTTAACAAACATAAACAGGAGTTTTTATGAGATACCACAACATTTTATGGGATTGGAATGGCACTCTTATTGATGATGCTGTCACCTCTCTCAACTGCGTTAACGATATGCTCACCGAAATGAACAAACCACTCATAACATTAGAGCAATACTACACTTATGTAGAAACGCCTATAATTGGCTTTTATAGGCATATTTTAACAGATGAGGAGTTAGATTTCCCTGTTATATCAAAATCGTTTCACGATAGTTACAGCAATCGAATAAAAGAAACCTTTTTAGCCGAAAATGCCGAAAGCACACTTAAAACATTAAAGAAAAACGGCGCAAAGCAATACATAATAACTGCCACTAAAGAAGAAAGTGCCAGAAATTTAGCATTTCAATATGGTGTAGGCGAATATTTCGATGGTATTTTTGGTGCTGACAATACACTTGCAGAAAGCAAGGTGGAAAGAGCATTAAATTTCTTTAAAAAGAATAATATTAATCCCAGTGATACAGTTTTTATAGGTGACACTCTCCACGATTTAGAAACCGCTAATGCCTTGGGTGTCGATTGTATTCTTGTAACTTATGGTCATCAAGGCAAAGAAATTGTAGAAAACAGTGGCACAATAACAGCTGATAGTTTAAACGATGTTTTAAATATAATTCTTGATGACAGAGCAGTTGATTTTCACACACATTCAACTTGTTCTGACGGCACATTCACACCAACAGAATTAATAAAACACGCAGAAAGCGTCGGACTTTCAGCTATAGCTCTTACCGACCACGATTCTGTAGATGGAATAGAAGAAGCACAAATGGCAAGTAAAGTCACAAACCTTGAATTCATTCCTGGTATTGAATTCTCTGTTACTGCAGACACAGAAATTCATATCATTGGGCTTTTTGTAGACCATAAAAATGAGACTCTTTTAAAAACAATTGAAAAAACAAGAAGCCAACGAAAAGGCAGAATGGAAGAGATTTGCAAAAAGCTCAGAGCACACGGCTTTGATATTACTTATGAAGAGGCTTTAAAGCTTGCTGGAGGCGACTTCTTAGGCAGAGCACACATAGCACGCCTTATGATGAATAAAGGCTATGTAGAAACTGTAAAAGAAGCTTTTGATAAATATATCGGTTTAAATAAACCTTGCTATGCCGTAAAGAAAGAAATAACCCCAAAAGACGCTATAACAGCTATAAGAAGTGCTGGTGGACTCGCTTTCTTGGCACATTTACACCAGACTAAATTTGATAATGAAAGACTTTACAATCTATTAAAAGAGTTGAAAGCTTATGGCTTAAATGGTATTGAAGGGTATTACACAGAATACTCTGATGAAAATATTATTGAATTCAGAACTCTCGCCCAGAAGCTTGGTCTTTTCTACTCTGGTGGCTCAGATTTCCACGGTAGTATGAAGCCAAAAGTAAATTTAAAAACAGGATATGGTAATTTACATATTCCTTATAGCACTTTATCAACATTAAAACGTTTAAAATCAAAAATATAGTCAACAATAAGGATTGCAAGTAATTTGCAATCCTTATTTTCTGGTGATATTTATGAGTGGTTTTATAAAAGTCAAAGCAAAAGAATTATTATTAAATAATACTTTTAG
Organism: Acutalibacteraceae bacterium; assembly: GCA_045592285.1. GTDB lineage: Bacteria > Bacillota > Clostridia > Oscillospirales > Acutalibacteraceae > DTU089. The sequence continues at coordinate 42,467 of JAZNUL010000016.1, read as the reverse complement.
ATTATTCTTAGTTTCTTTTACAGCTTTTATTTTAAAATCTTTTGTGAGCGCTTTTGTATTTCTTTTTACAAACACACTTTTGATAAGTCCATTTTTACAAAATATGGTTATAAGGTATAATAGTCTGCTCGTTTATTTCATTTATAGCTTATTTACGATTAGTCTTTATTTTATATTGTTTTTATTTATTTGTGGCTTAAAAATGGGTGAAAATGCTATTTATTTTATGGAATCAAAAATGAGCAAGGCAAAATTCAAATATCTTTTTATATTTTTAAGACCGAGTCAAAGCTTCAGAGCTTTTCTTTTATATTTCAGATTAATAAACTTAAAAACACTGTGGGCACTCTTCTTTTTTTCTGTTCCATTATTTTGTACTGCACTTATAATCTTCTTGTATCTTACTACCTCAAGCTATGCTTTTGTTTTATACACCCTAATAATCGGCACCGCAATTTTAACATCAGTATCGTTATTTTATTATAACTGTTCAAAAATACGCTATTCCTACGCGATTTATTATTTATGCACTGACTTAAAAATAAGTGTTAAAGATGCTATAGAAAAAAGCACGCTTCACTCTGATAATTTTATTAAAGATGGTGTGATTTTAAAATCATCTTTTTTGTTTTGGTTTCTTAGTTGTGTGCTATTTTTCCCGATTTTCTACGTTATTCCCTTTACCAAGCTTTCAAAAGCAAGATTTATTACTTTTACAGATGGATTAAGGTATTCCTTAACACAAACCAATTATTTACCATACACAAATAAAAAAAGCAACCGTATTTCTTAATACGGTTGCTTTTTATTAAAAGATTTATTCATCTAAATTGATATTACCAGTTTTATTGATTTTTCTGATTGCTTCTTCATTCATTTCAAGAGATTCATTTTCATCTACATACTCCTGACCGTGAATTTGTGGTGCTTGTTGCTTTTCTAACTGACTACGTCTGTTTCTTACGAAGTCATCATGACGGATTGCAGGTTGACCTGACACAGGTTCAACAAAGAATAATTCATCCTCTTCCTCTTCTTGGGAAAATCTGTGTCTGTTAAGAACAACCCATACAATAACACCTATAAGAACAATAGCAACAGCAACAATAATTACAATTTTAAGTAAAGCCATTTTTGCTGCTTTATCTTTTTCATCATCCTGAGCGCCATCGATACTCTCAAACTGAGCTTCTACAATAACGTTGTTAGCTGGCATTTCAAAAGTATATTCATCAATGAATTTACCATTCACACTCAAGGAATTCTTTACTAATCTGCTACCCTTGTCTGGAGTAACTGTGATTGTAACAATTTCGCCTTCCTGAGCTCGTGTTGGCTCAACTGTAATTACGCCGCCTAAGTTTGTGCTTACAGTGATTGAGAATAAAGAATCCTCCTGAAGAGAAGTCCATTTAGCATAGAGAACTGTATCCTCTGTTGCCTTTGAAGTTAAAAAGTCCCATCTTTCAGTGAGCAATTCATCTGAATACCAACCATCGAATTTAAAGCCTTCTTTTTTAGGAGCAGCAGGAACAGTTATTTTACCATCCGCTGAAAGTTCAGCATAAATTGGGTTTTCGCCGTTATTCAACTCCAATTTAACACCTGAACCTGTAACAACTGCAGCTGTTGTTGGTGGGTTTGTAGTTATTGGATTATAAACAGGTCTTGTTGTATTCGGTGCCTGTGTAGGTGCCTGTGTAGGTGCTTCAGTAGGAGCACTTGTAGGCGCCTCTGTTGGCGCTTCGGTTGGTGCTTCGGTTGGTGCTTCGGTTGGTATTTCTTCAATAACAAAATCGTCGTCACCTTCAGTAGCAAATGCACATAAATTAATTGAGAGTGCTGAAATAAGCACTAACAAAGCAACAAGTAAAACCTTAACTTTCTTCAATTTCATCACATACTCCAATCAAAATGTAGAATTCATATCTTCATTTATTTTTTCATTAACTGTTTTCTGATATGTAGAGTTATTAATTTTATCCTGAAGCATAGAATAGAATAAATCCTCATCAATAGGTAAAGTAACAGTTTTTCCTAACCAGCTCGAAAGGAAAGCGGCGTTAGAAATAGTAAGACCATTAATACCCTCTTCACCTGATGCTGTAAGCTCTTCTCCACGAAGAATAGCACCAGCAAACTTATTCATTACCTCAGTATGCTGCTCGTTTCTGCCATCAAGCTCAACTTCAAATGTCTTGCTTTCTATAGAAGTAAAGCCATCTTCACAGCATTTAATATTCTCTGACACACATTGAGATAACTCAGTAACTGTCAATACCCCATTCTCGCATATAATTTTTGCTTTGTCAAGAGTAATTTCTAATCTGTTTGTACCTGGAAAATCGCCTGTTGTTGTGATAAACGTACCAGTTGCACCATTTTTATATTGTGCATAAATCATAACGTCGTCTTCAACTTCAATATCGTGCCATTTACCCTCGTGACAAACAGCAGTAATTTTTTCAGGCATACCACAAATCCATTGCCATAAGTCAAGCTGGTGTGGGCATTGATTAAGGAGCACACCGCCACCTTCACCAGACCAGGTTGCACGCCATCCACCCGAATTATAGTAGCTCTGTGTTCTGTACCAGTCTGTAATAATCCAAGTAACTCTTTTTAACTCGCCGAATTTCCCGCTATGAACAATTTCATGTGCTTTTCTGTAAAGGCAGTTTGTTCTCTGGTTGAACATAATACCAAATATTTTGTCGCTCTTCTTTGCAACCTCATTCATTTCACGAACCTGTTTTGTGTAAACACCAGCAGGCTTCTCACTCATAACGTGAAGACCTTTGTTAAGACCTTCAACAACCATTGGTGGATGGAAATAGTGTGGTGTAGCAATAAGAATTGCATCAACTTCGCCTGAATCCATAAGTTCTGAAGCATCCTTAAAGGTTTTTACATCAGGAAGCTGTTCTTTTGCCCATTCTAATCTGTCATCTTTAACATCGCAAACTGCAGTAATAATAAATTCAGGCATCTCATTTTTGAGGTAGTTTCTTATATGGCTTGAACCCATATTACCTACACCAATAATACCTAAGCGTACTTTTCCCATAAAATTGACTCCTTTATAAATTTTACATTGACTTAAATAAATCCGGCAACTTCATTAAAGCGGACGGAATATTCTTTAACAATTTCATTGCACTCGGGGTTAATGGCTTATCGTTAAGAACATCGCAAAGCGCATCACACATCTCATCATTGAACACACCTGAGCTCATTGTAACAAAGCAACGAAGAGGAATCTGGAATGCAGTGTTCTTCATCATCTCGCTGTTTATACCGCCACCACCGATTTTTTCAACTACCGCAGTAATAAGTTTTGTTATTTTCTCACCACGAATAGTACCATCAGCATATTCTAATGTGCAATTCTTATCAATAGGAAGTGACATATCACGTTCACTCTCAGGTATTTCGTGACCTAAAATCGCAGTAAACTCATCATCAGTAACAAAAGCCATATCACCAGTGTAATACACAGGTGCCTGTACTCTGTAATCAGGAACCTCAGCATTTATGGAAGAGGTAACCTTAACTGAATCAGTTAAATAAATTTCTTTTGACGAAGCACCAACGAGAATTTTATATTCCCCTGTTTCTACGTGCCAATCATTTATATTTACATTATAAAAAGCAAATGAGCGTTTACTGAGTTCTATTGAAACTTCTTTTTCTTCGCCTGACTTTAGGAATATCTTTTTAAAACCTTTTAATTCTTTAGGTGCCTTGAAAATTTTGCTTTCAGGAGAAGCCACATAAACCTGTGCTACTTCTGCACCATCTCTCTTACCAGTGTTTTTAATCTTGAATGAAACAGTAACTGTATCAGTATCTTTAATGCTTTTGCTACTGAGTTTAATATCTGAATACTCGAATGTAGTGTAAGAAAGACCAAAACCAAATGGGAATAAAACATCCTTTTCTGTTTTATCGTAATATCTGTAACCTATAAATATACTTTCACGATACTCTACTGAAAGAAGTGTACCAGGGAAATTATTTCTTGCTGGAGTATCTTCTAAATTAAGCGGATAAGTTTCAGAAAGCTTACCAGACGGATTAACCTTGCCTGTAAGAACATCAAACGTTGCTCCGCCACCTGCCTGCCCCAATAAAAGACCATTAAGAACTACTTTTACGTCATAAAGCCACGGCATAGAAACTGCAGAACCACCTGAAAGCACAACTACAACATTACTGTTGCACGCTGAAACTGCCTTAATAAGCTCATTGTGAGCTGGAGGAAGATTAATATGTTTTCTATCAAAACCCTCAGATTCATAAATTTCTGTAAGACCAACAAACACTACTGCTACATCAGCCTTTTTAGCAAGCTCAACTGCTGAAGCAATAAGCTTACTATCCGGTTCATCAGTAGATTTATCGTAGCCACGAGCATACGCTACTTTATAGCCATTTCTTAAAAATTCCTGATAGCAAGAGTCGAGTTCGGTTGGATTTATAAGCGAACTACCCGCACCCTGATATCTTGGATATTTAGCCATTTCACCAATAAAAGCAATCTTCTTTGATTTATCCAAAGGCAGAATATCATCTGTATTTTTAAGAAGCACCATTGATTCACTTGCGATTTTTCGTGCAAGCTTATGGTTTTCTTTCATATCACAATTATAATCAGAATGTAAATTCTCTGCACCCTTTAATATCAGTTCAAGAATTGTATCAACATTTTTATCGAGTACATTTACATCTAATTCGCCACTCTCAACGGCTTTTATAATTTTTTGTGGACCTAAGCCACCAGAGCTTGGCATTTCAAGATTTTTACCAGCTTTAATGCCGTCAACAATTTCGTTTTCAGCACCCCAGTCGGTAACTACCACACCACTGTAACCCCATTCATCTCTTAAAACATCTGTGAGAAGCCATTTATTTTCTGCACAATATGTACCATTCAATTTATTATAAGCATTCATAACTGTCCAAGGCTTTGACTCCTTAACAGCAATTTCAAATGCCGTGAGATAAATCTCTCTTAAAGTTCTTTCGTCTGCAACTGTGTTTATAGTCATTCTTCTGCATTCCTGATTGTTGGCAGCAAAATGCTTTAAAGACGTGCCAACGCCTTTACTTTGAACACCATTTATAAATGAAGCAGCCATTTTACCTGCTAAAAATGGGTCCTCTGAAAAATATTCAAAGTTTCTGCCACAAAGTGGAGAACGCTTCATATTTATACCAGGTCCTAAAAGAACTGAAACATTTTCTTTTAAGCATTCATCACCTAAAGCTTTACCCATTTCGCAAATTAAATCAGTATCCCAGCTACTTGCAGTAGCACTCGCCGTAGGGAAACAGGTTGCAGGAGCGCTGTTGCCTAAAACGTCACCAGCCGCAGTTTTTTCCTGATTTTGCTTTCTTAAGCCGTGTGGGCCATCGGTTACCATAATTGATGGTATTCCTAAACGCTCAACACCAACTAAATGCCAGAAATCTTTACCTGAGCAAAGTGCTGCTTTTTCTTCTAACGTAAGCTTTGAAATAATATCTTTATATTTCATAAATATCGCCTCGCATTTTACAGAGTTTTTCGGGAATACTGATGTTAATAGGTGGTGAAACTATGAGTAAAAATAAAAAGAAAAATCTTTCTAAAGATGAAGAAGTAATAAAAGCGTATAAAAACGATTTTACCAATGTAAAGAGTGATGTCAACGGCTCTTATACAGGTGTTACTGAAAATTACGAAATTCCTGAACAAGATGCCGACGATCTTTAATTTATTTTCAAAAATCCGTTAAAACAACGGATTTTTGTTATTTTTTACGTATTTTTGTTTTTGTGCTTATAAAACCAATAACAGAGAATACTGCCTGTGTAATTATGAGCGGAATAACAGAAAGCTCTGCACCACCTGCAACGAATGAGAATGCTGCCGCAAAAGCAATGCCAATTCCGATTGCACCAATCTGGAGCACAGAAATTGAACTTTTAACCTTGTTAAGTGAAAGTGCTGAAGCTACCGCTGATAAATACGAATCACTTTTACCATCGTGCATAAGAGCACTATCACCCGCAGTTCTTATCTCTTTTGTATAACTGTTCAATATATCACCAGAAACAGCGCTTAAAACTTTAATTCCGCTTGATGGAATTGAAAGATTATTTGCAACCATATTATCTGTAATATTCGCATCATCATTTCTCAAAAGAAGTGAAATACTTTCTTTTTCTATTCGCTTTAAATATTTTGCATTTTGTTCATTAACGTCATAACTAACAATAAACATTGCACCTAATTTACCTTCAATAGCAAGGAACAACGGATATCTGCCATCGTGAGTATGTTTTTCAACAAATGCTTTATCTGGAACTTCAACGTTATGATTTCTCAATAAATCGTAACTACCAACTAAAACACGTCTGTTCTGAATCCACGCTGAAAGACCTAATTTATCTTCATAAGCTAAAGTATCAACTGGTGGTAAAAGCTCTGTTTTATCCATAACAACTCTTTTAAAGAGATTACCTAAAGCACCACCAGATGCCACAACCATAGCCGCTGTATAAAGAATTGCTTCGTCAACTTTCATTGAATGGAATGTCTTAATTCCATAAACGTTACCGCCATTTTCATCAAAAACATCGGTAGAATTAACTGTAATACCATTAGCAACAGAACACATTCTGCAAGCTTCCCAGCCTGTAAGAACGCCACCTTCTTTTCTGAGTTTTAAAGAAAGTTTATTAACCGCAAGGTTATCACAAAGGAATATAAAGCAAGGTGTAGCCATAGCAGTTACTGCTGAAAATGCACTTATACCATTAAATAAATTCCTTGAAATAACAGTTGTGATTATGCCTACAATTAATGCTACACCGAGAGAAATCGGTACAGTTTTCTTGTTAATTTCATCTGCTGGGTAATATTTTTTAGAAAGCTCTAAAAATCTGCCTGGGAATTTTGTTTTTTGTGAAGCTAAAATAATAGGTTCATCAAGCAAAAGTCCTCTGCCAATTTCAAATGCAGTTTCTTTTCTTTCTATATGAGAAATTGAATGAAGCTCTTTTTCTGAAACTATATTAAAATTCTTTTTCATACGTTTTGCTTCTAAAACACAAGCAAAATTATTAAGCACTAACGAAAAAACTGCTACCGCTGTGTAAAGCGAAAGTCTGTTTTCAAAAGGAAGCGGAGCAAAAAAGAAAAAGAAATTCTGAATTAAAGTAACAAGCAATGCTATTGCACAACCACTGTTTCTATTGAATTTGAAGCCTTTTATTGATTGTAAGCCATCAATGAAAACATCCTTTGAAATTGCACAAGCTACTATTGTAATTATTGCATTAAGTAAAATTACAGGAAATTCATTTTTGTGCACAAGAGAGTTTGGTGCATAAACTACACTTGCAATTACTGAAAGTGCCACAAGCAAGGCAAAACAAATAAATGATACGAAAGTTGCAAATGTTGCATTTTTCTCTTGCTTTTTAAGATAAAACTGAACCTTGAATTTATCATTCACGCTTCTGTATTCATCTAAACCAAATTTTGAATTAGATACTTCTTCAAAATCTTCTTCTGGCTCTGTACTTACAACAAATTCTGCTGCCTTTTTACGTCTTTTCTTAATTAACTCTCTTTCAATTTCTTCTTCATCAACAGTCTGGATTTCAGACGTATTGAAGCCCTCAAAAGAAAGCTGCATATCCTCTTCTTCAATAAGTTCTGTTTCTGGTGAACTACCATCGGTAACCGCCAGAGAACGAAGTCCTATTGTCTTTTCGTTACGGATTTCTTTTGTTGACTCTTCTTTTTTCTGTTCTTCTCTTAATAAATCTTCTGAAACAAGTAACGGCACAGGCTCTAATTCACGTGTACTTTTAAAGTTACTTGCTTTTTTCACAAAACCGCCACGTTCATAAGGCTGTTCACCTGCAGGAATAAATTTATGCTCTGCAGTCTTTTCTAAATTGTGCATAGGTTTATTTAAAAACCTGTCACGATATTTATCGCTTTCAAGAGCAGTAAACGCTCTTGTCGCACCATCAACCGAAGATTTTTCAACCTTGGTTGTTTTAATTTTATGCTCTATTTCTTCGTTATAGGTAGGTCTCGGGTCAATAGCTTCAGGCTTATTTATAGTCTTTAAAATCGGCTCGGGTTGAAACTCCTTTTCTGAAGTCATACCACTATCCTGTAACAATTCGTCAATTTCTTCAAAAGTCCACTTTCTTGGACTTTTACCAGTATAATATTCGTCGTACAAAGCTATTCACCTACCTTTAATAATATAATCAAAATTAATCTCTCTGACGAGAAACTTCATACATTAAAATACCAGCCGCAACAGAAGCATTAAGAGAATTGATTTTACCCTTCATTGGCATAGAAAGAGTTACGTCACATTTTTCTTTAACGAGTCTACCAACGCCATTACCTTCTGAACCTATTACAAGAGCAATAGCACCTTTTAAATTACTCTTATAGAAAGGCTCACCATCCATATCTGCACAGTAAACCCATACGCCACGTTTTTTTAAGTCGTCAATGGTCTGTGGAATATTTGTAACTCTTGCAACATGCATAAATTCTACTGCACCAGCACTTGTTTTTGCAACTGTAAAACTTAAAGAAGCGCTTCTTCTTTTTGGAATAATTACACCGTGAGCACCTGCTGCTTCTGCAGTACGGATAATTGCTCCTAAATTATGTGGGTCCTCGATTTCGTCACAGATAATTATAAATGGTGGTTCGTTTCGTTCTTCTGCAGTTGCAAAAATATCTTCTACAGTAGAATATTCTTTAACTGCGCCAAAAGCTGCAATACCCTGATGATTGTTGTGACCACAAACGAAGTCTAATTTTTTAGGGTCAACTTCTTTTATAACAATCCCAGCTTTTTTAGCATCAGCTACTATTTTAGGAATAGAGCCACTTCTATCACCGCGGGCAACCATTACGCTATCAAGAGGTCTGCCGCTTTTTATTGCTTCGGCAACTGAATTTCTGCCGAATATAACGTCTTTTTCATTTTCTCTTTCGTTATTCTGAGAAACATCGTTTTTTATCATTTTTTATAACCCTTAAATCTTATTTATTGTTAGGAATAAGCTTTTCTTTACCACCCATATATGGTCTTAATGCAACTGGAATATCAACTGTACCATCTTCATTAAGATTATTTTCAAGGAATGCGATTAACATTCTTGGAGGGGCTACAACTGTGTTGTTGAGTGTATGTGGGAAGTATTTACCATCTTTACCATTCACACGGATTTTAAGTCTTCTTGCCTGTGCATCTGAAAGATTTGAGCAAGAACCTACTTCAAAGTATTTCTGCTGACGTGGGCTCCAAGCTTCAACGTCTATTGATTTAACCTTTAAGTCTGCAAGGTCACCTGAACAACATTCAAGAGTTCTTACAGGAATATCGAGTGAACGGAAAAGGTCAACTGTGTTTTTCCAAAGATTTTCGAACCACATTGGGCTTTCTTCTGGTTTACAAACAACAACCATTTCTTGCTTTTCAAACTGGTGAATTCTATAAACACCACGTTCTTCAATACCGTGAGCACCTTTTTCTTTTCTGAAGCAAGGTGAGTAGCTTGTAAGTGTCTGTGGAAGCTTTTCTTCTGGAACAATCTGGTCAATGAATTTACCAATCATAGAGTGTTCACTTGTACCGATAAGGTAAAGGTCTTCACCTTCGATTTTATACATCATAGCTTCCATTTCTGCAAAGCTCATAACGCCTGTTACAACATCACTTCTAATCATAAATGGTGGAATGTAATATGTGAAGCCTCTGTCAATCATAAAGTCTCTTGCATAAGAAATAACTGCAGAGTGAAGTCTTGCAATATCGCCTGAGAGATAATAGAAACCATTACCAGCAACACGACCAGCACTGTCTAAATCGATACCATCAAAGCTTTCCATAATTTCTCTGTGATAAGGAATTTCAAAATCAGGTACTGCTGGTTCGCCGAATTTTTCAAGCTCAACGTTTTCACTGTCGTCTTTACCAACAGGGACTGATGGGTCAATAATATTAGGAATAACCATCATAATATCATTAACTTTTTTAGAAAGCTCTGCTTCTTTAGCTTCTAATTCAGAGAGTTTTTGTGCAGCTTCAGAAACTTGTTTTTTCATTTCTTCAGCTTCTTCTTTTTTTCCCTGACCCATAAGAGCACCAATCATTTTGCTGTTTTTGTTCCTCAATGCTCTTAAATCATCAGCCTCGCCTTTTACTGCTCTGCTTTCTTTATCAAGCTCAATAACTTCATCTACTAAAGGAAGCTTTTTATCCTGAAATTTCTTTTTAATATTTTCTTTTACTACGTCTGGATTTTCTCTTAAAAATTTAATATCTATCATTTTTATTACCCTCTCAAGTATTATTCGTTATCAAAAATTTTAATAAGCTTCTTTAAATCTTCATCATCAAAGAATTCTATTTCAATAGCACCCTTTTTAGTTGACTTTGTAACTCTTACTTTTCTCTGTAAAACGTCACTTAATGCAATTTCAACTTCATCATAATAAGGATTTCTCTTTTTTGTCTTTTTACCCGTAGGCTCCACTTTTATTTGCTTTCTTGCAAGTCTTTCAGTTTCTCTTACTGAAATATCCTCTTTTATAACAAGCTTTGCAAGTTCAATTTTTGCTTTGTCATCCTCTAAAGTAAGTAATGCTCTTGCATGACCTGCAGAAAGTTCTTTTTTAGAAACCAAAGCAATAACTTCTTCTGGTAATGTTAAAAGTCTTAAAGCATTTGCTATTGCAGGACGAGAAGCACCAACAAGATTTGAAATTTCTTCTTGTGTGTAGTCAAACTTTTCGGCTAATTCTTTATAACCTAACGCTTCTTCAATAGGGTCTAAGTCTTCACGCTGTAAGTTTTCAACAAGAGCAATTTCAGCAACCTGAGCATCTGTTAACTCTTTTATAACAACAGGAACTTCTGTAAGACCTGCCAAACGTGACGCTCTCCAACGTCTTTCACCAGCAACCAACTGATAGCTACCATCTGGCATCGGACGAACTACGAGTGGCTGAAGCACACCGTGAAGCTCAATGCTGTGAGAAAGTTCTGCTAAAGCTTCTTCATCAAAATTCTTTCTTGGTTGATTTTTATTAGGCTCAATTTCAGAAAGCTTTAATTTAACTGCGCTTGAAGAACCGAGTTCTTCAGTAGCATTATCTATAAAAAGCTCACTAAGACCTTTACCTAAGCCTGTTTTCTTTGCCATATATATTCACCTTACTTTTGCATCTTTAAAAATTCTTCTGCTAAATTATTGTAGCTTTCAGCACCCTTTGAGCCACGGTCATAATAAAGAACCGGTTCACCGAAAGATGGTGCTTCTGAAAGACGAACGTTTCTTGGAATAACTGTTGCATAAACTTTTTTAGGGAAGAAGTTTTTAACTTCATCTACTACCTGCTGAGTGAGATTAAGTCTGCCGTCATACATTGTAAGCAAAACGCCCTCAAGTTCTAAGTATTCGTTATAAAGTCTTTTAATTGTTCTTACTGTTGCCATAAGCTGTGAAAGACCTTCAAGGGCATAGTATTCACACTGAATAGGAACAATAAAAGTATCTGATGCTGTAAGAGCATTAAGTGTAATTAAACCGAGTGATGGCGGGCAATCGAAGAAAACGAAATCGTAATTTTCTTGTATTGGAGCAATCGCCTTTTTAAGTAATGACTCTCTGCCTTCGAGTGCTGCCATTTCAAGCTCAGCACCAGCTAAATTCATATTTGACGGAATAACGTCAACGCCCTGATATTTAGTCTGAATAACAGCATTTTTAGCTTCAGCTGAATTTATTAAAAGCTCATAAGAAGTAGCAGTAAGACCTTTACGCTGAATGCCATAACCACTTGTTGTATTACCCTGTGGGTCAATATCTATAAGCAAAACCTTTTTACCCATAGCACCTAAAGCGGCAACTAAGTTTACGGCACTCGTTGTCTTACCAACGCCACCCTTCTGATTGACAATTGAAATGATTTTTGCCATTTTAATTCTCCTTCCAAAAAAGAATTAACACATAATTTTCCATATTACTATAATTAAAATATATTATAACATAATAGTAATGAAAATGGAATAGAATAAAACAAAAAATTCGATGTTTTTTTGCAAAATGTTTCACAAATTTTGCTGTGTTTTCAAAAAGATATTTTTACACCAAATCTCAACAAAACACTTGACAATTAAATACTGCCTATGTATAATAACCCTTGCAATTAAATATTGTGCTGATATAGCTCAGGTGGTAGAGTGCATCCTTGGTAAGGATGAGGTCACCGGTTCAAATCCGGTTATCAGCTCCAAAACAAATCCCCGTTCACATAATGTGAACGGGGTTGCTTTATGTTATTCTATTATCAACTGAAAATTGAAAACAAATAATTGCTAAGATTACTGTTATTCAATTACCTCTACAATTCTCATTGCCTTGAGATTCTTATTTATATATATTCGCAAAAAGGAGTAAGAACCTGTAAGTAAAGAAAGCAGCGCTACACAAACCAAAAGAAAGACGAAAACCTCACTTTTATGAAATGAACTTTCTGAAAAGAAAATTTTGCTAACTTCCAATATTTTTTTAAAATCTCTTGCAGTTCCACACTCACACCTTTCTTCACAACTGCTTTTATCGTCAAAAACGCACAAGAAATTATCACCATCAAAGGATAACCCAATACACAACCTATTGGTTGACAGACACAAATAGAAACCAAACCTGATTTACAGATTCCGCCCCCGAACCCTTTATAACATTTAAAAGAAAGCAGTCCTGTTAAAAGTGGCAAGAGAATAGTCGCTAAAACAATCCCGACAGCACCAGTATTTACTGGACCTGATATTAAAAACCACATAATAGTTGCAACAAATGTGGTTGCTAAAAGAGCACCTATACTTCCACGAAAAACATTATTTTTTTCTTTAGGTACAACAGAAGGTTCATCATTTTTCAATGCTTTTTCTACACAGTTATTATGAACTCTCCGAGCAAAACCGTCCTTTATTACAATTTTTGTCTCCGTTTCATCAGCAAACGATTCTGAACACTCAGCACAAAACTCCACACCGACAACACCATTTTCTTTCAGTACAGGAAGAATTATCTCTAAGAATTTTTTAATATTAGACATGCCTGCAACTGGTATAACATAGTGTACTTCTTTAAAAACAAGCTGAATTCCCGATTCAGTAATCTTATAATTTTCAACCCTATATTCCTTCACTAAATCAACCGTTTTAAGAAATTCAATTATCTTTTCATTCCCAAATGCTCCGCAGGATATAGAGAGAATTTTTATATCCATACCTTCGGTTATAGTCACCATATAACCATCAATTTCCCCATAAACAAAGCCTTTTGAAAATTTCATTCGCTTTTCTTTAGCATACTTTTTCAAGCTTGGACCAATATACATAAAAAACTCCCCTTTTTCTTTTATTCTAACATAACAAACAGTTCTTTACAATAAAAAACAACCTATCAATCTACCTAAAAATCGACAGGTTGTTTTATATATTTCAAACAATCATTCAAGCACTTCTGTTCTGAGTGCAGCTTCTTTATTTTCTTTAGATGCTTTTCTTAAGGCACCATAAGCTCCACCAAGTGCAAAAATTATACCAATAACTAAATCTGCTATAGTTGCTCTTAAAAATTCCGAATCTTCAAGGTAATACATATAGATAAAAGGAACATCCAACAAAGCATAGCCCTCAGAAGCATATGTAACATAAATTGCTGCAAAATCGCCTAAAACCTGACCGAATACAGCACCAAAAACAGTTACAATCAAAATAATAGCAACCTTCGCTTTGCATACTTTACCACCCAATTTCTCGTAACCCTTTGTTGCCAAGAAACCTATAAGTGCACCTACAATAGCTGCGAAGTAACCTATATAATAAACAATTGCCCATGCAACGCCACCAAGAATAGAACCTAAAAATGCACCCAAAATACCTTTACCTAAATTCTTTTCTTCTGTTTCGTGCTTTGCCTGTTCAATGTCTGCTCGTTCATTTAAAGAGCTTGTGCAACCCTTATGAACTCTATGAGCAATTCCGTTAATAAGAACAATGTTACTATCAGCTTCACTTTCGATTGTGTTGCCGCAAGCAGTACAGAAGCCATCACCAATAACACCATTTTCCTTTAAAACCTCTGGGAAAGCTTTAATAAACCCTTTCATTTTCTTTTCTGTGTTAAAGGTGTTCTGGAATTCAGCAGTTACACTTTCACGTAAAACTCTGAATTTCATTACATGGTGCTCTTTAATAAATTCTTTGTCACTGAGAACTGCTGAAATTTTATTAGCACTCTCATCAGTAAAAGCACCTGAAAAAGAAATTGTTGAAGTTTCATAGCCACCTTTAAGTGTTGCCATATAGCCACCCACATTGCCATAAGCTATATTTTTCGAAATTTTCATTCCATTTTCATTTGCAATGTTTTTTATAAATTTTTGCATTATCTTTCTCTCCTCAAACAAATTTTATATTATCTAATATACAATATTTTCTCATTATCTGTATACACTATTCACATAGTAACATTTTAAAGCGTAATTGTCAAGATGTAGTTACTATTATAAAATAACAATGGTGATATAAATGGAAGAATTAAGAAGCGTTGTGAATATAAACACTTATGGAAATATATCAATTCATTTAAAAGAAATTATAGAAGAAAAAAACATTACCCGTTACCGCCTTGCAAAATTAGCCGACACGCGTTTTGAAGTGGTTGAAAAATGGTGTTCTGGCACAGTAGAGAGAATTGATACTGACGTACTTGCAAGATTTTGTTATATTTTAAATTGCGACGTTGATGACATTATAAAATTCAACAAACAATAATTTACTCCGTTCTGTTTTCAGAGCGGTTTATTTTTTTACAAAATTCTTTCATTTTCTCAAAATCATTGACCATTTCTCATTTAAACAGTATAATAGTTAACAAAGCATAATTTCATTTTCAAGGGGTGTAAAAATGAACTTAGAACAAGCAAAGAGAAAAGTTTATAACATTATAGGTAAAGCAATCAACAGTATTGCACAAAACGAAGCTGGTAACACAAGCGATATTCCCAAAACCGTAACAGAAGGTGCACCAGAGCTTATATGTAAAGCAGGTATTGAAGGCTCAGTGCTTTTAAGAAACGATGATGTTTTACCTTTTAAAAAGACAGATAAAATATCAGTTTTCGGAAGATGCCAGTATGACTGGTTTTACGTTGGCTACGGTTCGGGTGGTGACGTTATTAAGCCATATACCGTAAATCTTATTGAAGGTCTCGAGAACTTAAGCGCAAACTTAAATGAACCTTTAAAAGAAAAATATAAAGCGTGGTGCCACAAAAATCCACCAGACCACGGCTTCTGGGGGCATTGGCCACACTATTATAATGAAATGCCTATAACCGAAGAAGAAATTGAACGCTTCAGCAAAGATTCAGAATGTGCAGTTGTTATAATTGGTCGTTCTGCTGGTGAGGATAGAGAAAACTACTTGAAAGAAGGTAGTTACTTACTTACAGAAGACGAAAAAAATCTTATAAGTAACGTAACAAAGCATTTTAAAAAGACTGCTATTTTACTCAACACAGGTAATGTTATAAGCCTTTATGACATCAACTTAATTGATAGCGACTTAGCAATTCTTATGTGTTGGCAAGGCGGTATGGAAAGTGGTAATTCTGTTGCAAAGATGCTTTTAGGCGAAGAGTCACCAAGCGGTAAATTAACCGACACTATTGCTTATAATTATGAGGACTACCCTTGCAGTGAAAATTTCGGCTACAAAGATTACACAAACTATGTAGAAGATATTTATGTTGGTTACCGTTACTTTGAAACCTTTAATAAAGAAAAGGTTTTATATCCATTCGGTTTTGGTCTTACCTACACCAGTTTCAAACAAGAATTTGTAAGTGCTGAATTAAATGATGACGAAGTAACTTTACAAGTTAAAGTTACAAACACAGGCAACTTTAAATGTAAAGACGTTGTAGAAGTTTATGTTAATGCACCACAAGGCAAATTGGGAAAAGCTGAAAAAATTCTTGTGGGATTTAACAAAACAAAAGAATTAGCACCAGAGAAAAAAGAAACTGTTACAGTTACGTTCCCGCTTTACTTCTGCGCTTCATACGATGACAATGGAAAAACGGGTAACAAATCCTGTTATGTATTAGAAGAAGGTGTTTACAATATTTTTGTAGGAGATAATGTTCGCGACGCTGTAAATGTTTGGAGCTTTACAGTTGAAGAGCTTAGAATTATCAACGCTTTAAGCGAGGTTTGTGCCCCTAAAAACAAATTCCAGAGAATGATTACTGCAACAAATGAGAGTGGCGAATTAATCCCTGAATTTGAAAACGTTCCTCTCGCTACAACAAATTTACGAGATATTATACTAAAAAAACTACCTAAAGAAATCGAGTATACAGGCGACAAAGGTATTAAGTTAACAGATGTAAAATCAGGTAAAAATACTCTTGATGAATTCATCGCTCAACTTAATACAACTGAATTAGAAGCACTTTCACACGGTCATTACACAATGGATAGTCCTTTAGGTAATAAAGGCAATGCTGGTGCATTCGGTGGAATAACCCAGAGCCTCAGAGCAAAAAAAGTACCAGCGGTTGTTACCACAGACGGACCATCTGGTATAAGAATTCGCTCTTGTTGTTCGCTTCTTCCTAATGGTACTGCTTTAGCTTGTAGCTGGAACACAGAATTAGTTACTGAGCTTTATACACTTATAGGCAACGAAATGAAAGAAAAAGGTTCTGATGTTCTTTTAGCCCCAGGTATGAATATTCATAGAAGTATGCTCTGTGGCAGAAACTTTGAGTATTTTTCAGAAGACCCTGTTATAACTGGTAAAATTGCAAGTGCCGTGGTTAAGGGTGTTCAGAGTGCTAATGTTTCAGCGTGCCCTAAGCATTTTGCTTGTAACAATCAGGAAACAAACAGAACCTATAATGACTCACGTGTTTCTGAAAGAGCCTTGAGAGAGATTTATTTAAAAGGCTTTGAAATCTGTGTAAAGACTGCAAAACCACTCAATATAATGACTTCTTATAATAAAATAAATGGTGTATGGGGTCACTATCATTACGAGCTCTGCACTATGATTTTAAGAAATGAATGGGGTTACACTGGTAACGTTATGACAGACTGGTGGATGAGAAGTGCAAACTCTCACGAGTTCCCACAGTTAAGAGACAACGCTTACAGAGTAAGAGCTGGTGTTGACGTTTTAATGCCAGGTGGTAAACGAAGTGGCAGAAAAAAGCCAGATGGCACACTTCTTGAAACGTATAAAAAAGAGAACGGCATTACTCTCGGCGAAATGCAACAAGTTGCCCGTAACGTTTTAAGCCTATGCTTAAAACTTGATAAATAAAGTGATAGCAATAAAAAAACGACAACTTTAGCAGTTGTCGTTTTTTTGTTGTTATCATCGTTTTTTTGATACATCAATTATAATTAATTGCAACCATTAAAAGCATAATTGCTGCAGAGAAAATAAATTCTCCTAAAAACAATTTCCAGCTCCATCTGAGCCATTTGCCGTAAGATACACCAACTAAGCCTATTGCAATAATCATAATACCGCTTGTAGGATATAAAAGGTTTGTAAAGCCATCTGCAAGACAGAAGGTTGTTACAATTGACTGTCGTGTAATTCCGACTAAATCTGAAAGTGGTGCTACAAGTGGCATAATCAAAAATGCTTTTGCAGTACCGCTACCAATGAAAAATTCAAGGAAAGCAATAAGCAAAAATAAGAGTATTATTGCCGCATAAGGTGGCACACCCTGAATAAAATTATAAACGTAATAAAGAATTGTGTGCATAATTTTTGCTTCGCCTAAAATATAAGAAATAGCAACAACAAAAATAACAACTGGAATTACAGGTGCAATAGTTTTTGCACCACTCAAGAAACTTTTAAAGAGCGCTTTACCTTTAAGACCAGTAAAGTAACCAGCTAAAATACCACCTACAGTAAAAAGTATTGCCATTGCAGGAAGCGAAAGCCCACCGCCTAAATCTAAAGCAAAGTCAATTACAATTGCTACTATATCAATAACCATACAAATAAGGAATGCCTTTGCGCCCTTTTTAGTATCTTTGTTACTGAGTACAGCTTCAATATCTTCAATTTTATATTTTTCTTTTAACGCTTTGTCAGATTCATAAACCAACGATTTTTTAGGGTTTTTCTCGATTTTTTTCGCATAGAAGAAAAGAAATGCAAAAAGAATAAGATAAACACCAAGAAATACAAACAATCTTAAAGGAAGTCCAGAAAAAACATCCAAGCCAGCAAGCTTTTGAACAGTTGCAACGTTAAATGGATTAAACGTTGCAGCAGTAAAGCCCCACGCTATTGACACAAGACTAAGACCTAAGCCGACGAGTGAATCCCACCCGAGTGCAAGTGACACAGCAACTGCAATAGGCACTAAGGTAACAGATTCTTCTAAAACACCCGCCACAGAGCTTAACGCCATACAAGCAAAAATTATAATTCCCATAAGGGTGTATTTTTTCTTACTGAATTTTTTAATGAGCGTTGCCATTAAAAACTTCATCACGCCACATTTATCAAGAATTAAAAATGCACCGCCAATTAAAACAACCATTACAATGATTAAAATACCTGTTCCTGCATAGCTACTTGTAAAACAAAGTATTGGCGCTAAGAAAATTTTCCATATAGGCATTTTATAGTCGTTGAGTTCTTTATATGTACCATCTACAATCTGCTCGTAACCATTCTCAACAATAACATCATACTCACCACGTGGCAACACCTGTGTAAGAACACCGACGAATGCCATTATTATGACAAGTGCAGAAATTATAGCAATAACCGTCTTTTTATCAAGTGAAATACCGAGTTCTTTACTCTCAGCACCTCTTATCTTTTCATTACTCATTTTATTTTAAATTCCTTTCAAGATGAACCAAGAAGTCCTGAATATTAGTAACCAAACCTTTAACAGAAAGTGAACCTCTGTCGTGTAATTTATTAACCGCAAATTCAGAAATATCCACTGAATAAATAAATACAGGTCTCACTTCGCCATTAACAACACAGTAAGATGGAGTCATATTACCAGTTGCAATTGTGTGAAGCTGAGTTGCAAGGGCAATAACCGTTGTAGCCTTTCTTGTGTGCTCACGCATTTTATCTTGTGACTCATAAACGCTGTGAACAACCTCAGGGAGCGGACCATCATCACGTATAGAACCCGCTAAAACAAATGGAACGTCGTTTTTCACAAGTGCACTCATAATGCCATCTTCAATATTATTTTCATTGATAAAATCCTTAATAGAACCCGCTTTTCTTACAAGATTAATTGTGTGAAGATGATTATAATGACCATCTTTCATAAGCTTTTTGGTGTAAATATCCTGACCAAGACCTGTGTGGAAAACAGATGCTTCAAGGTCGTGAGTAGCAAGTGCATTACCAGCAAAAAGGGCGTGACAATAACCCCTTTTAATAAGATTTGCCATAGCATTACGGCTATCGTTATCAAATGCACAAGCAGGGCCTAACACCCACACAATGTGACCATTATCTTTGTCATTCTTAAGAATATCGTAAAGAATATCATATTCACGTGAAAACGAAGTTTCTCTTGACTGACCAGTTCTGAATGCAAATGTTGAATTATGCTCTTCCTCTTCACTTTCTTCCACGAAACAATCTGCATTAACAAAAACACCAGTAGTGCCGTCGTCACATCTACCAACAACGACCTCGTCGCCTTCTTGTACTCTTCTTGGTTCTGTAACAACAGGCTCGCCGTTTTTTATAACAATAACAGAATCCATACGGCTTTCTTTTATCATTTTCCATTCGCCGTTAATTTTAAAGTATTCGGGGTAAATTGTTGTTGCATAAAAATTAATAGGCAAATAATTTTTACCAGCCTTTTCAGTTTTTACATCCGGAGCAGAAATAAAAGGCTCTTTTGTAAAATCCGGCTCTATGTACTTTGGAAATTTCATTTTTTCACACCTTTAAAAATAAAATTCAAATAATCTTTGGTATTATAACACATTATTCTGACATATACAATACTTTTATAATTGACAAATAGCCTTTCCGCACATATAATATCAATTGTATTAAAATCCAGAGCGAGGTAGTTATGAGAGTAAAAAAGAAAAAGCACGGCGCCGAGAGAATGGCAGCCTGTGGCGATATTGTTATTACAGATTTAAAAGTAGCAGAAAAAAATCCTAAAAATCTTTTTTCTGATAATAAAGAAGTTAGAATTGAAATCGGTTGTGGTAAAGGTGACTTTATCGTTGGTACTGCTATTAAAAACCCAGATATTAATTTTCTTGCTATTGAAAAAGTCCACGACGTTTTAGTTATGGCGGCAGAAAAAATTAAAAACTCAGGTCTTACAAACGTTAAAGTTTGCTGTTGTGATGCAAAGGAATTGACTGAGTATTTTGAACCAAAATCAATCGATAGAATTTATCTTAACTTCTCTGACCCATGGCCAAAATCACGTCACGAAAAAAGAAGACTCACCCATCGTAGCTTTTTAGAGATTTATAAAACAATTTTAAAAGATGATGGCGAAATTCATTTTAAAACTGATAACCGTGGTCTTTTTGATTTTTCAGTTGAAGAATTCAAAGAATGTAACTGGAAGCTCGATAAATTAACCTATGATTTACATAACTCTGAATATATGGAAAACAACGTTATGACAGAATACGAAAAAAGATTTTCTGGTCTTGGTTTTTCAATAAACAGAGTCGAAGCAAAAAAACCAGAACAACAAAAAAACGAGATACTTTAAAAGTATCTCGTTTTTTATTATAAACCTGCTTTTCTGCAATTTGCAAGATGGTCACTATAATTAGTAGCATAATATGTGTTACCAGCATTATCGTGACAGAAATAATAGTAGCCTGTTTCTTCGGGGTAAAGTGCTGCATTTATTGCAAACATACCAGGGTTACAAACAGGGCCTTGTGGTAATGAATAACACGTGTAGGTGTCATAAATTTCTTTATAAGAGTCCGTGTTTTCTTCACCAACGTACGATGCAATATCATCTTCTACATAAAAATAAGTTGAATCCATCTGTAATTTTATTCCATCCTCGAGTCTGTTGTAAATAATACCCGCAATAGTTGCTGCATCATTCTCGAATGCACCCTCTGCCTGAATAATAGATGCTATTATTATAATTTCATCCATAGTGTAACCGAGTTCGGTAGCTCTCTGTCTCATTTCATCGGTAATTTTAACATCTGTATTACTTAAAAATCTGCTTATTACACTTTCAGGTGATTCATCTAAAAAGAAATCGTAAGTATCAGGAAAAAGATACCCCTCTAACTTAAAACAACGATTTTCATCATCTGGAATTTGTGCATAAATTTCGTAATTATTAAATTGTGTGCTTTGCGCTACATTCATTAAACTCTCATAAGAAGCAACGCCATTTTCTTCTAATAGATTAAAGCACTCTGTGAGAGTAGAACCCTCTATGAAAGTTATTCTTGTAGTTGCAATAGTTACAGGTTCGGTTGTTGTTTCTTCTGAGAACAATTCAGAATTACCAACAACAAGCCCACCACCAATTAACACAGCAACTACTAAAATTGCAATTAGTATAATTTTTAAATTTTTAACATTTTTCATAAAATTATTATTCCAATTATATAAATTTTAAAACGGGGATTGATTTCACTCAACCCCCGTTATTTTACTTATTCTTCGTTTTCTATTTCTGTAGAAATTGAATCTGTTAATGTCTTCATGCTGTCAGCACTCTTTGAAAGCAACTGCATACTGTCATTAAAGAGAACGATTTGTTCAAACAAGCCATCTGCATCAGTTTTACCACTTACACAGTTATTATCAACCTTCTGCATTTTTTCAACAAGGTCAGAACCAATTTGTTGCATTCTCTGAATTGCAAATGTCTGTTCATCAATAGCCTGCTCAACTTCATCGATTTGTTGTTTAAGAGTTGTAAAGCTATCATTAAGAATACCAAGCTGTTTCTGAGATTCGTTAACAGCAGTAACACCAATTTCAGATTGCTCTTTAGTTGAAACCATCATAGCATCGAGTTCGCCGATAACTTCATTAATAGCGTTTGAACACTCTTTACTCTGAGCCGCAAGAGTTCTGACTTCACCAGCAACAACCGCAAAGCCTGCGCCAGCTTTACCTGAACGAGCAGCCTCAACTGCAGCGTTAAGTGAAAGAATATTTGTCTGACGTGCAATATTATCAATTTCATTTGAGAATGTCTTGATTCTCTCCATTGCTTCCTGAAGTCTTGTAATAAGTTCATCAAGATGAATCATACTGTTATCAACAGATGAAAGGTGTGTAGCAGTAGCCTCAAGGTTATCGTGGTTAGTAACAACCATTGTATTAACACTTGAAACAACGCCTGAAATCTTGTCAGATGAAGTTACACATTGTGCAATATCTGAGAAGAGATTATGAACGGCATCTGTAGTTTCAGCAACTGTATAACCAATATCTTCATTAGTTGTCTGAAGATTGTCGCCAGCTTGTTGAATTGATTCACCAGCAGCTGTAAGGCTGATGATTTCGTGATATGTATCTGAAACGTTTGTTGAAAGTTGAGTTTGAATATTTGCAAGTTCGCCTAAAAGCTTAGCAGTTTCTTCTGCTTCTTTCTGTGCTCTTTCAATGTGAGTTTTACCACGGTTAACCATCATATAGCAAACTATCATTGAAGCGTTAGAGCAAATCCAGCACATTGGAATATCGTCTGGATTGAAACCGAACATCTCTGGCTTTAATGTATAAACACCTAATAAGAAGATATTTAACATAGCAGCCTGAATAATTACATAAGATGGTCTGAAATAAATACCAGTCATAACAGCACTAACTGCATATAAAATGAAATCGTCTGTAAGGCTTTTACCAAAAAATGATATACCGAATATCAACAATAACTGCGATGCAGTAATCAAAGCACCACGCGCATAAATCTTAACCTTAAGCTTTTTAAGAATAAAGAATGTAGCAATAACCACTACTATAGCAACTGCAATAACAATACCCTCTGTAACAAGACCACTTGTAGCCTTATTAATTGCGTAATACATAGCAATTGCAGCAATAATGAACATATTCTTTTTAAGAAGACCTTCTTCTTGCTGTTCACGGGTTTGCTTTGCTGTATTTTTCTTCTTTAAAATGTTAATCTTTTTAAGATTTTCAGCGTTTGGCTTTTTGATGTCAATCTTTTTACGATTTTCACCTTCAGCCTTAGGTTTTTTCAAAGAAATTGTTTTCATAACACACCTCGACAAAGTATAATCTTTATTGGGGAATCAAGTATATTAGGGGACAATACACCTATTTCAATATACATTTTAACAAAAAAACAACAATTTGTCTATATTTTTTGATTAAAAATTCAATTTTCATACATTTTAATTGATTATTTGCACAATATTTAGCAAATATCACCAATAAAATTAGTTTATATTGCTTAATAAGAATTAAATCAAAATGTATAAATATTAAAAAAAGCGAAAACGATGAGAAGTTGGGAGTTCTTCTCATCGCTTCGCTTAGTTTTTGGGGGAGAATTATAATGAAATAAAAAGGAGATTTCGAAACCCTCTCGGATTTCTTGTTTATAATATATCACACAATTTTCCATTTGTAAAGACTTTTTTGTAAATTTTCCAATATTTTTTTAAAATTTGTCTACTTTTGCAATAAAAACCCCACTTTTTGTTGGATTTCATTCATTTTTTCAACTTTTTGTTGTATTTCTTGACTTTAATTAGATATTCTATTAACAAACAATCGCTTATTTTTCTAATTTTACATATTCAGATACTCCCCGACTTATTTCAAATACAACTATTGCAAAACACCTGATTTTGTGATAATATACATTGCGTTATCTGATTTATCGGGTAATTCTTTCTACACTATCCGGGTGTGGCGCAGTTGGTAGCGCGCTTGACTGGGGGTCAAGAGGTCGTGAGTTCAAGTCTCGTCACTCGGACCAAAAAGTGCAGATAATCGTTTGATTGTCTGTGCTTTTTTATTTTGCCCTGAATTTGTGCACAGAGACTTGAACTCCCTCGCCGAAGGCGAACACAATCGGGCAATTTGCACAGCAAATTTGTGGGCAGAGCCCACAAGTCTCGTCACTCGGACCATTGTGAGTATTCATAACACAAATGAATACTCACTTTTTTCATTTCCTCATAGTTAAATTTGTTATGTATCGAGCAGGTTTTGAGCCTGCTCTTTTTTATTATACCGTGTGATATTCTACGGCTACGCCTTGTCTTGCTTCAAGAACTATGTTTTCCTCTTTTGTGGGATTTTCTATTACCCCAACAAATCGATAATGAATTACTATTCTTTGAGTTTTGTTTTTACCTTTACCCTCAATAGAATGAACTTCAATTTTCTCAATCAGCTCTTTTAAGAGTGCTGGTGTCAGCGTTTCCATCTGCATAAACTTACGGATTGCCATTGTGAATTGCTCTTTGCTTGTACGAAGATTTTCGATTTCTGAAAGTTCTTCTTCATATTTTTTGATTTTAACTTTTAGTTCATCACGCTCAGTTTCATACTTCTGTGAGAGTTGCATAAAACTTTCTTCTTTAACCACTCCATTAATGTGCTTTTCAAAGAGTTTTTCATACATTATGGCAACCTCTTTGGTTCTTGCTGTTGCTTTATCAATACTACCTTCAAGAAACTTACGTTGTTCCATAATGATTTTGTTTGTCTTTACTTCAAGAATCTCTGCAAAGGTTTCTTCATCTTCAATAAGAAAACTCGCAAGATTTCTCAGCTCAAGCATCACTATCTGCTCCAAGGAATCTGCCCTGACATAATGCGTCCCCTCACAAGTTCCTCGGCGACCTTTATAATTAGAACACATAAAATACTTAATGTCAGTATTAGGATGATTAACATTGAACCACATTGGGCTTCCGCAATCTGCACAGTATAACAATCCACAAAACATATTCTTTTCTGCGTATTTGGGATTAGGTGCTCTACGTTTTGCCTTAGCATTCATCTTCTGAACAGTTTCAAAAGTATCTCTTTCAATTATCGGCTCGTGAACATTCTTAAAAATCTTCCAATTTTCTTCTGGGTTAAGAAGTCTTTTCTTATTTTTGAAGTTCTTTGAATAAGTTTTGAAATTAATGACATCACCACAGTATTCTTGCTGTGCAAGAATTTTCTGTACAGTTGATTTACACCATTTATATGGGTCTGGCTGAGTTTTCTTACCGCCTTTGTTAAGACCTTTACTCTGCCAATATGCCATTGGAACCAGCACTTTCTTTTCCTGTAAAATACGGGCTATAGTTTCGTTACCTTTACCTTCAATACACATCAAAAAAATGCTTTTAACAACTTCTGCAGCTTCAGGGTCAACAACCCACTTCTTTTTGTTTTGTGGGTCTTTCATATACCCATACGGCGGTTGAGATAACGGCTCACCGAGATTACCTCTTATACGATGTGAGCAACGGACTTTTCTTGAAATATCCCTTGCATACATTTCGTTCATAATATTTTTGAATGGTGCAATTTCATTATCACCGTCATTACTGTCAACCATATCATTGACTGCTATAAATCTGATATTATGTTCAGGAAAAAAGTTATCTGTATAGTGACCAACCGAAACATAGTCGCGACCAAGTCTTGATAAATCCTTTACCATTACTGTTGTGACATAACCCATTTCAATATCTTCAAGCATTGCTTGAAAACCCGGACGGTTAAAATTAGTTCCCGTATAACCATCATCAATATAGCACTTTGTGTTGGTGAATTTTAACTCTTTTGCTTTTTGTAAAAGTAATTTTTTCTGATTACCTATTGAGTTGCTTTCACTTTCAGTACCATCGTCACGGGACAGGCGACAATAGATAGCTGTTATACCTAAATTATCTGACTGCATTTATCCTCCCTTCTCCGGCAGTCGAATTTACATATTCTGTATTAAGTGTATTTATATCATCGGTATTTGTCAAATGTGCAAAATCGCTTCCGATAAAAGCTGATACTTTTTCTTTCATAGTTTTGTTTTCTGTTTCACTGAAACAAGTTATAACTTTATAATGGACACCATTAATTAAATATTCATTAGCATTATCAACTTTCCATGGATTAAATTCTGCCCGTGTGTTATCCATTATTCTATGAAAAGTTAATTTAAAATACTCCCAAATGGAGATTATTTTTTCTGTCATTATCATTCCTCCTTATTTAAGTTTTTGTTTTTATTTCTGTGGGGGTGTTAGGGGGGACAAAACCCTTAACAAGCGAATTTGTGTATATACAAATCCAATTCTCGTTGAGACTGTTGCCACAGCATAAAAGTCGCAACAAGCAAATGTGAGTACTCAAATTCAGTGCTTGTTAAGACTGATGCCACTACTTTTACCGTTCCCACTGTCTTTGTTTTTGAAGAAACACAGCATATCTCGCAAGAGCTTTTTCTGTTATTTCTTCCATCTTTTTAGGTGGCATATCTTTCTTGAAATACTTCTTAAAAGTTACAACAGGAATCTTTACATACTCCTTTTGATTAGCTTTTTGTTCTTGCATAATTTCAAAGATAGCATCCATACTAAGCTTCTTTTCATCACTTAACTTATGCATACGCTGAGCTTGTGAAAGCGACGGAGTACAATCTTCACTGTCAATAGTTTCAATTAAATTGCACTGTTCTTCTTCCGTTAAATATGAAAGTTCAACTGCAGGTGTAAAAGAAATTCTGCCTTCATCCACCATATCAAGAAGAATCGGTTGCAAATTATTAAGACGGATATATCTCTGAATTTGCATTCTTGAATCGGGCATTGTTTCTGCCAACTTTTCATCACTACGGAACTTCGTCCCAACTTGTGACGAAGTTAAATCAGTCCTTGCTCCTTGTTTTTTAATTGCATCGTGTTTCATTTTATATGCACGAGCTTTTTCACTCGGTAAGATTTTTTCTCGGCTGAGGTTACAATCAACAAAATTAATTATCGCTTCTTCTTTTGAAAATTCTCTTACATAAACTGGAACAACTTGGAGATTTAATTCATTTGCAATTTGCCATCGTCTGTGACCAGAGATTATTTTATAACCGTTATCAGACTTATTAACAATGAGTGGTGTGATAATTCCGAACTCCATAATGCTGTCACGAAGCTCATCGTATTCACTTTCATCAACACTCTGAAACGGATTATTTTCAAACGGATGCAACAGCTTAGGATTAAGATATTCTGTTTTTTCATTTGTCATTAATTTAATTTCCCTTTCGTTATAAAATTTAATTTAATATTTGAATAGTTGTTTCACATTTTTGCTATAACATAATTTCACTTCCTTTACTTGAAATTTTTGCAATAAAAATCCTCATACTTAAACTGCAAGTATGAGGACATGTTTCTTTTCTCAATTAAATTGAAAATACACAATATTTGATTTTTATATTACCTTGCACCGCGGTCAAGATTTCTGCTTGTTTTCCATTTTGCCATTGGATGATTTGACACACGCTCTAATATATCTTTTTCATCGAAAAGCAATTCAGGTCGATAATACCCTCTTTTGAATTTCCTTAAAAACTCAAGTTCTTTTTCGTTTATGTTTAAATTATCCTTAAGGAATTTTTGTACAGTTGATTTCGCTGTGTCTAATGTAAACACATCAAAGATGCGTATTACTGGTTTTAAATCAGTAGTAATTTTATGTGGTGTTATCGTATCTATAGCAGAAAAATCAAGTTTCAACGGTGGCGTTTCTGTTGCTATTGCAAGATAGAAAATAACACATTTTCTGTAGTTTTCCAATTCACTATCGTCAAATAAACCATAACGAATCATATAATTCATATCATATAAATCTCTTGCAGCTGCCCTAGTCATAAGCGCAACGGTTTTTGAAGCATAAATTTCAACAGGTGCTACTGTGTTCACCTCAAAATCGCCTTCAAGCATATCTGATTGAAGTTTTATTCTCTGTGTAGGCAGAACATGAGAACGAAGTGAATAGTTTATTTCTATTTTCAAATTATCCTTTACTTCTCCGGCGTTGATATATTCATAAACGAATGAATCTAAACTGTGAGGAGCTTTTGATTTCGGACTCAGCGTATATCCTTCTGCTACCATAAATTTACTAATCTTTTCTGTAACCTGCTTTCGTATACTAAGCATTTCTTCACGAGAGGTATTTTGACAAAAATCCAAATCAATGTCAACAGATAATCTCGGCAGATTGAAAAACAAAAGATTTATTGCTGTACCACCTTTTAGAGCCAGGTTTTCTCTCAAAATAGGAACTTCATCAAAGAATTTTAAAACATCTCTTAAACGGTAAACCTTTTCCAAAGTATCTCGTGGAACACCAAATTCTTTTGCTTTTACAGCAAGCCAAGCCTTCTCATATTTCGGCATCTTCATCACCTCCACCTACTATATTTCTCCACAAATTATGTGGTATGGTTAAATGCCAATTATTATTAAAATCCATATTATCTTTACTTATTCCTTTCATTAAATATCTGGAACTATTCCCCGATTTTGTCTTACATATTTTTAGAAAAGTATCACTTATATCAAACTCATATTTAAAATGTTCCATTATAAACCCAGTTTTTTGATATAAAAAGCATTTGTTATATTCTTCGAGATAAGTAAGCATTTTTTTTTCGTTTAAAAATGGTATATCTGATATGCATTGTATCAATTCTTCAAAGCCCATATTATTTTCAAAATCGTTTATACAATCAAGAACAGTTCGCTCTATATCTGTTACACATTCACCTGTAGGATAATTTACTATTCCACAACTTACAGCTGGTTGCAAACGAGTATAATGAAAACCATTGAAATCAAAGTCATTGAATTTACTTTCAGACGTTACTGTCATATTATATGAAACCTGGTTTGCATAACCGTAAAATTCAAATGCAGAGTGATGTGAAACAACTGCCGTTTCAGTAACTTTAGTAGCAATTACAAACTTATTAGGTACAGGCTCTCTATCAAGAAGATTCACAGCCGCATACAAACCCTTTTTTATCTTTACTACATATCCTTTTTTGGTGTATTGCTGCAATAATGATTTTGCAGTTGCTTCCAACCCTACAACATCTACAGCCTCTTCAAAACTAAAACATCCAAGTTTCAGAAAATCTTCATAGTATTTCACATTATCACGCCTTCCCAATTTGTTTATATTATATTGTTATTATATTGAATTGTCAATACTTTCAAGTCAAATATAAACAAATTACTCTTTTTAAAGAGGCTTGCTTACATCATCCCCAAAACCTAATCGCCGTTTCACCCGAAATAGTTCCTGCCCCGGAATCTCACCGGAACGTCTTCACGCTCGCTTCGTCGTCACAAACTCCGTATCAATCATTTCCGTGTAAACACGAAAATCTCTTTCACTTCGTTGCTCCTCCTCTCCCCAAAAAGCAAAAGCTTTTTGAGGACCACATAAACAAAGGTCTTGGCGTGGTATCACTTTCGGACGGTCATTCAATTGTAAAAGTACACGAGAAAAAATACCCCTCAATGGGTAAGCGTTTAGAAAGCCCTTTTTAGGAGTATTTTTTGAAAAATTTACAATTTGTTTACAAATTAAAACAAAAAAGCCGTCACATAGACAGCACAAATAGCGAAAAGACATTTTTCTTCTCGCACAGTTTGTACTGAAACTATGTAACGGCTTAAACTTTAAGCTCCAATTGTCCGTATATTTCCCGACCTAGTACTCGGACAGATACTTTTCAGGTCAGTATAGTAATTAAAGGCTCACTACAAGCACTAATAAATTTATGTTCCAGTTTATATTTAGTTCTATGGCAAATACATTATTTACCAATGCATATTGTAAAGAATATCCGTCCATTTGTCAAGAAATTTTTATAAAAAGGAAAAATGGTGTCGGTTTTTACCGACACCACACATATAGTTCATTATATTTAAGATTTAACCCAACTCGCATTAACATGAGTTGGATTTTATATTTATCAATTTCACTTAGAAACCACTCATCTTACAATAACTATTTATTATTGTAAATTTCCGGAAGGAGAATATTAGTTATTATGACAACTCTTAATAAATTCAAGGAAAAATTCCTATCGTTGAAAGGCAAAACTGTTGCAATTGTTTATATTTTTGAAAATGATAATGCTTCTGGATTTAATCATTTTTTTATATGGAGGGGTGAAGTATTAACTCGTTGGATAAATGCGGTTTATGAAATTGGCTGTATACCATTAATTATTGACGTCCGTGAATTTGTACATAAAGCAATGAATAAAACATTACCACATATAGATTATGTTTTAAATTTGAATTCTGGAACAACAGAACTTTCATCCATGGCATTAGTTCCTTCAACTTGTAGTTCAATTAATATTCCTTGTATACCTTGCAATGCTGTTGCGATTGTAACTGGTGAAGACAAGCGACTATCTAATTATATAGCCAATTCAATTGGTCTGAATGTTCCGCAAGAATTAAATGAGTTAGATAATGTAGATAAAATCTTTCGTCCGATAAATTTAGGTAATAGTGTTGGAGTTAGTAAATATAGAAATAATGACTTCAAAAACGGAATTTGGCAAGAATTCATAACAGGTTACGATATTACAACTCCAATCGTATACAATCCTATTTCTAATCAAATGGACCTACTACCCACGGTAATGTTTTTGCCCAATGAACAAGATAACAATTGGTTCTATGGTGAAAAAGAGAAGCTTTCAAGAAGTGGATATAATATGAAAATAGTAACTATTGATGATAGTATAAAGCAATACTTTTTAACCTTTTTAGAATCATTATCTATAAAAACTTTTTGTAGAATAGATTCCAGAGTACATTCTGTAGAAAACGGTTATTACCATAGTTCCGAAAACAATCATGTCTATTTTAAAGACAATTTCTTTGTAGAAATTAATGTGATGCCAACAATACGAGAAAACAACAGTTTTCTATTTTCGTATAATTCAATAGATGAGACTAGCCCTTTATATTCATATAGAAAAGCACTAAATGAAATGATTCAAGAGCCCAATATTAATAACTTTTTATTGGCTAGTTCACTGCTTTCTTTAGGTTAAAACCACATACTAAATGAACACGGATTATACCCTGTTTGTTTGATAAAATCGCCCCTTATACCTTGAGCAGGAATTATATTTTTGGGAGCATAAAAATTATCTAATATATTTAATTTACAATGTTTTATATCTAATATTTGCAGTTGCAAGAGTAATTGCCCTGACCCCAAAGGATTGGTATCTAGTGATTTTTGTATTAATTTGATTATCGGAAATCTATTTAATAAATCGATTCCAAAATTAAAATCCTGATTTAAGGCTACCGCAATAATATTTAATACATATCGTGCCGACAAAAAAGGTAAATTTAGCAATTCATCGTTACTTATTATTCTTTCTAATGTCCTAAATAATTCGCGTTCTTCAATTCTATAATAACAACATGACTTTGCAACTAATCTATTACTTAAAATAGCGGCATTTTGTACACAACGTTCTGGACGAAAAGTATAATTTAATGCTTTATCAAATGCATCTATTGCTTCTTCGTAGTATCCTTTTGTTAATAAGGATGCTCCTGTATTATTATGAATATGCGATAACCCTACTAATCCTGGAACTTTATTATTAGCTTCTTCTTGCAAATCAATAAAATTTTGTATTATTATATCATTAGTATAAAATTGCCTAACAATCATATTATTTTTACAACTAATAGCATGATCTGTCATTCCGTTATCATTAAAGATTTTGTAAGCATGGTCCATAAGTTGTATTTGCTCATTTAATGAATACTCTGTAAGGAAATTTGCGTTACGATACACATGAGCAAGTAATATATCGTTATTTAGTTCTTTAGCAATAGAAAGTGCATCTTGCATATCACAATAACCACCATCGTTACAAAAAACTCTAAATAATTTTAACATGCACTCAAAAGCTAATATTATTTTGTAATTATCAGATGATGATACAAGTGTGTTTTTTACTTTTGTGATTATGTTGTTTAATTCATTCCTAATCAAAGTTTTATCACTATACAAAAGTTTACAACGAATTCTTAAAATTTCTGGTCCGTATATTCTTATTAGGGAATTTCCTGCCCATTCTTCATTGTAAAGTATATTTGAATTAGTTTGTGAACATGTGCTTAAACAACTTCGGGAAAAAGCATCTAGAAACTCATCTACACTTTCTGCACCACAATTTATGATTTTATACACAGTGCTTTTTTCTACACTGTGGATCAAATTCAAATTTGTATTATGTGGACATCCTGAAAGCAATTCTTTTGCACGTTCCAAGTTTTCGTCTTTAAGGATTACTATTATTCGAGGTCTTACAATATCTTTACTTAATGAAATTAATTGATTAATATATATTGGAAGAATTTCTCCTTCTTCCAATATAATTGGGTCAAGGTGCTTTGATTCGTTAGACTGATGTTCGAGCACACCAAATAATTTACAAAAAATTGACACCACTTTAGGACCGATAAGACCACTTTTTTGTTCGAAACATAACCCAATTAGTTCAGCAATATCAGGAATATTTTCTCCAATGGACAAAAGAATTTTAGTAATTGTAGATTTAATCTTTTCGTTTGTATTAATGTAATTCTTTTTGCCTTTAAATTGTCGAAAATACTCTGAACATTCACAATTAGAAAAGTTTTTGGTTACTACATGAATTGTGATATTATCATCAATATTTTTAAAAAGGCTATTTGTATCTATATGCATTTTTAATTTCCCTAACCTTTAATAATTTGCTGTTTTTAGCAATAATAAATAGTTATTGTAAGTTTTTTCAAATCCCCCCGAAATTCTGATAAAATGAATTTGCGAACACATTTTCAAAATTTCGAGGAGTGATCAAATGAAAAGTATAAAAACAGCAAGTGATGAGTTTATACAAGTCATCCAATCAACAAAAAATTTATCCGATAAAACGATAACCGCTTACCGTTCGGATTTAAAAGATTTTCAGGCATTTCTTCAAGACAATGAGCTTGATGAAATGGTTATCCTGAAATATGTGCAAGTGTTATCTAAAGAGCGAGAGCTCAAAGATAACACAATTTGCCGAAAATTAATAACACTAAAAATATTTTTTAGTTTTCTTTATGAGCAAGGTTATACTGATATTAACTATTTTCAGAACCATCATTTTCGCTATAAGAAAGAACGAAGACTTCCAAAAACGTTGGCTGTTAAAGAAACATCAAAATTGCTTATATATTTAACAAACTGTGTCGAAAAAGAAACAACTGATTTTGATTCTTGGAAAAATTATCGCAACCTCGCATTAATTGATGTTTTAATCAGTACTGGCATAAGAATCGCAGAGGCTTCAAATATCGCACTTAGTGATGTAATTTTTTCTGAACGGACAATTCTCATTCACGGCAAAGGTCGAAAACAGAGACTTATCTACATATCCTGTAACGACACTTGGAACAATCTTACCCGATGGCTGAAAATCCGTAAAAGAAGACCAACAAATACAGATAAGATATTTGTAAACCGTTTTGGTGAACAGCTAAGCATACACGGTATTGAATACATCTACAATTCTGCAAAAAGAGCTTGTGGAATTAATGAAAAATCGACACCACACTATTTGCGACATACATTTGCTACAAATCTTCTTGCTAACGGAGCAGACTTGCGTTCTGTACAAGAAATCTTAGGTCATAGCAGTATCGCTACAACAGAAATCTACACTGAGGTAACGACTAATCGTAAAAAACAAGTGCTAAACAAGTATAATTACAGGAACAAATTGTAATAAGCATATACCTACACATGATAAAAATACCGCAATATTGTTTTATCTTCAAGAACCTTTGCAAAAATGTGCCTTTTTTCGACAAAAACGCTCATTTCCCAGCAGTATAATATGTCAAACCCGCACCATAGCCGTTATGCTACGATGCGGGTTGTAATTTTTTCGGATATTGTACTTAATTTTCCCTTGCAATTCTGATGGTCAAGATATTGTAATACATGAGAAGTAAATTATCGTTGCAGGCTTTCTGCATATTCAACATAGTTATCGCTATCCAATCTGAAGCTGTCATTTTTTATTTATCCCTCTCATTTGCTTATCCCCATTAAAAACTCTTCCAATTTTGTTAAAAGGTAATCGGCAGGGTTGTCACTTGGAGATTTGAGCATTTTAATTAAATCTTCGTCACTAATATCAAGTATTAATTTCCCGTGTTCTTTTAGGCATCCCTCTGCCGCAAATTTAGCAGAATCTGAAAATCCCTCACGTGATATAATAAAAGCAACATTTCTTAGAGCAGCAGCAAACAAATATTTTTCTGTAATGTAAACAAGATTTTGGTCGATTTTGTTAGTATAGTTCTTGAACTCAAAAACCACAAAATGCGAGTTGTAATGATGCACTAACATTTGCCATAACGGATGCATGCTCTCGTCGTTATTTTGAGTTGTTTTTAAAGCCCCAATTAAATCCATTCTGAAATGCTCATCATTGGTCTTGTGTTGGTTTGTCAGCCTATTAAAATAGTTAGCTTCAAAAAGGTGCCGTAGCATCTCTTCGCAAATTTTTTCGTATTCTCTTGAATTCCCCCTTCCTGGAGTACAGTTAGTTAATTTTTGAATAAGTAGCTCGGTTTTATTAATTTCTGTTTCTGCATCTTCTAAGTGCTTATCCACAATAGAAGTTAAAAGCAATTTAGCCGTTTCTGCTTCCACAGAAGGTTGTCCTTCAATATGCTCAATCGGGAAATATGTAATTTGAGATAATTGCTTAAGTAATGAGAAATTATTCTTGCAATAAAAAACAAGATTTTCAATATCCCAAACAATAATTCGATATCTCTTATAAATTTCATCTTTTTGAAAACTTGGTATGTTACTTGAAACTATCAGCAATATTACATCTTTTTGAGATAGCTTATGCTTCATTTTCTTCATAATAAGCGTTTTCAGCAGTTCATTTGCGACGTATGGGGAAACATCTTGGCTCTTGTAAGCCTTGCACTCAACCCAAATTTTTTGATTGTTATTTTGCAAAACTAAATCCCAACTATCGTGTTCTCCATTTTCGCAACTAACTTGAATGTATCCAAAACCCTCTAATAGATGTTTGCTTAAAATCTCAAGCGCAGGACCCCGAGCTTGTGCATCCATCGCCGGAGTTATATAACCATCATTTATGGCATCTTGAAAAGTGTATGAAAATACCACCTCTTTAGGTGTAAAGAGCCTATGAGGTCTATTTGTATATTTTGCTGAAAAGACAATAACAGTCTTTTCTCCACAATTGAGAGATTCATAAATTGATTCAGAAACATCGATTTCATCAAAAATAATAAATTGATATTCATTGAATTCTTTGTTTGTATTATGCAAAATTCTTTGCTCTATTGTTACAACAACTCTGTTTTTATCAATTCTTACCAAATCTCCATACTCGTTGAATAGGTTGTGCTCTACATTCTCTTTCAACTCCATCCTATTCGTAACAATAAGAACCTGTGATATTGCTTGTTTGTGTAGTAGTTCTACTGTCTTTGTAAGAACTAACCCCTTACCTGTTCCTGAAGCCATTTCAACAATAATATGTTTTTGCCTATTTCCCAAAGCACCATGAATCGCGTTCATTGCTTTAATTTGATATGGTCGTAATTGAATTGCTTTCATATATTCACCTCATATTTCAACTATTAAGTAATATTTGCACTTTGTCCTCATAATCTGTTTTAAGTTCACTTAGTGTAGAGTTTGCCCAATCAGGAAAATTCTTTCTTTGACAAGCGTGGTAAAGCGTAATCAAAACAGATGCAATATCATCAACTATAATTTCACTTTTGTCAAACTCTCCATAGGTTTCAAGAAAAGCTTTTTTCGCATCCTCGCCCAGCGATGAACACACATTACGTATATCTGAATATACATAACCTTTACCAAGCAAGTTGTAATCAAACATAAATGCAGATGATTTGTTTTTTGCCACAATAAGATTTGTGTAATAAAAATCATTATAAGTGAGAACCCTTGGCAAACTCCTGATTTTTGAAACTATAACATCAAAGTTATCATTAATAAGTTTCCAAACAGGTAGGTTTTGTGTGCCTGTTTTTTCTTTAATAAACTCTATATTCTCTATTGTTATAAAATCAGTTTCATCATAAAGTTCTGTGATATGTTCCGATACAAAATCTTTACTGCCTGTATGTAATAGCTTATACCATTCAGCAATTTTTAAAGCGATTACAACATCATTCAAATCTTCTTTTATTCCAAGTCTGAATGTATCACTTTGTGAAATATCTTCCATAAGAATAGCCGAATCAGTAAAACCAAAGACCTTAACAGTTGGAATATTTAAAACTTTCAAAAACTGATAATTCTTAATTTCACGTTTAAAATCTTCATTCTGAAAGTATTTAATTATATATGATTTTTCATCAGTTTGAACTCCTGCAATTATAACCCCGTCTTTGCTTTGAATTAGCTCAATATTACTAAATGAAACATTTAATGATTTGAGTTCTTGCTTAATTTCCAATAATTCAAACATTGTATTTACTCCTGAGAATTAACTATCTCATCAAAATCTTTCCTTAATTTCTGAAAATTTGTATAAACAATACCGTGTATTGCTAACTCGTTTGCAGTTTTTATATTAGCTACAGAATCATCTATAAAAATACACTCATCGGAGTTAAGGTTATATTTTTCTAAAAGATATTTATATATTTCGGGACTTGGTTTCACCATTTTAATATGGGAAGAAACAACACTGCCTTTGGCTTTTTTGAAAAAGTCGAACTTGTTGCTTATAACCTCATAGCCATCTTTTGAAAAATTAGTCAGTATGTAAATATCATAACCGCTCTCAAAAACCTCGTTGTAAAAGGCAAGAGTATCTTCAAAAGGAGCATACAACTCCATCCACTCTTCATCAAAGAATTGCCTGATTTCAGGTTCCAACTCTTTATGCTTTTCTACATATATCTCAACAATCTCTTTACAACTGTCGTATTTACCGATATCCATATCACTCCAAAGAGAGTCATACAAAATCGCATCTAAGAGTGCCTGATACGTCTCCTCGTCATATCCATACTTGCGTAAATATTCACTTGGGTTTGTATCTATAAGAACCTTACCTAAATCAAAAATAACGTTTTTAATCATTATCTCAAATATCCTTTTACTTTAAACCTGAATTTCATTAAAAAGTAATTTTTCAATAGTTATGCGAGGACGCCACCAAGCTCTTGCTTGTACATATTCTTCGGGATAAGGAGTGTACCATTTCCAAGTAATATCAAAGCCACCATCTTCCATTTGTAGCTTGTTTAAAATATTCTTTTCAGCAACTATTAATGGTTTTATTTCAGGTGTAATAAGCTCCATGTATGTGCCAACAAAAATACTGGATGGCATTGGTACATATTCAACACCATATTTTTCAACATCTTTGCAAATAGTGTTATTAATGGCATTACATAATAAGTCTTTGAATAAATTCAAATCAACTACATCGTTAATTTTGTTCATTATTAAAAGTTCGTATGCCAACAGAAAACAATTCAAATCATCTCCGCTGACTTTTTCAGTTTTTTCAAGATACTCAAATCCATCTTTTACGATTTCTTCATAAAGATGTGTACGATTTCCATAGCAGATTAAAAATGTTGCCAAGGATATTGACGGATTAAAACTGCTTATCCCATCATCTTTTTTCTTCCACCAAATCGCATGAGGATAATCCTTGTTACTGTCAATTGCAAACAACCAGCGTTTTTTATTTTCATCAAAAGAATCGTGAGATTCCAAATATCTTACTATTCCTTTTACAATATCATAATCCCTGTTAAGTGCATTTACACGATAGAGCGTGATTATAGCATCATTTGTTGTGATAGGACTTGAATTGGGATTAAAAAAATCGGGTTCAAGAGCATTACCAAAACCACCGTCTGCGTTTTGAAATTTTAAAAGTTCATCAATAACAGCTTGGTTTGATTCATTCTCAAAAAAGTATTTATAAATAGCTAATTCAAGAGGTCTTGCATTTAGCAAAATGTATTTTATTGCTTTGTTTTTATCCATAATACTGTCCTCGCACTTTTAATACGCTCATTATACATTAACTACATAAATAAATCAACATCACCTCAGCCATATATTAACCGAGGTGATGTTCGTTATTTTATCGTTCGCCAAATTTTAAATACGATTTTTTAAACGCACCAATTTTATGTTAAGAAGTATAAAACTGATATTCTTTATCTTTGTATTTAACCTTTACTCACTCTTTTGTTACTTCGTCAACATATTTTAAATTAACTAAAAAACTATGATGTGGTTTAACAAAAATTCCAAGGTCAAAAGTTCTTTCCACTGGTCAAGTCGATAGTTAGTTTCAACTTTTCTGTCAATTAGATACAACACAGATTTTCTCTCTTCTATTGCTATGTATAGAATTTCGTGCGGATAGATTCTGCAAACATCTTTGCTACTCGTTTTCACAATCATTCCGGAATTGCAACAATAATTTTTACACATGTTATTATCACCACTTAAATCAATACAAACTCTGTCACAACCACAACACTTAATAATTTCAAAATCCAACTCAAGTTGCTCTAAAACACTAACTAATTTAGCTTCAGCTTATACATCATTCTTTTCACTCGCATCGCACATCATCAAATCCATATAATACCATCCTCATTTATATATAGAAATTTGTTTTTATATATAAATGACAATTTCCTGCAAATACTCCACAAAAAATCCCCTGTTCTTATGATTTCTGCTTTTTCAACAATTGCAACCATGTATAATTATACAGAACCACAACACAAACAATCACTAATATAAACCGAACAGAAAAAACTTACAAAAGGTAATCTATATTGCTACTTATATAGAACACATCGTTTATTCAATTTAAAAATCGTATAGGATGTAGATAATAAAAAAGCCGTGAAGAAATTGCTTTTGACAACAGCTCACGGCCTGATGATTTATGTATTAAATTTGAGTTAGCAAATCTAGTTATGGATGCTTTCGAACACTTGACAAATTACAGAGAAAAGGCAATAGTTGCAGCTCATCTTGGCTTCTGTATGGATTGTTACTCCACCGAAGAACCCGACTACAACGACCTTGATTATAAGGATAATCCCATACTTAAACCACGTCAAGGAAAACCGTTTGTTGATATTGCCGTTGACCATATGCTTTCATCACCTTCGACTGCAGATAAGATTTATAGAAAGGCGTTGGAGAAGATGAGAAAAGAGTTGTTGAAGAGTGGGAGTTGGGGTTGAGAGAATTTTACTTGATTTGCAATGTTTTTTTAACAATCATACTATTTTATATTATTTAAAATATCATTTACTTTATCGTAATCATCTTCATAAATATGTGCTGAAATTACAATCAATTCAATAGCTCCAACATTATAACCTAAGGCTGTTGCTACATCGTTTTGAATTCTACGTAAAGCGAGCATATTGCCTGGATGACTCCAAAAAATATTTTGACTTCTATAAACCACTGTCATATCTAGCATATTGTTTCTATATTTAAAATCAATCATTGATAAACAGGCTAATTTTTCTTCTCCTGGTTTATGTAACGTAATGGTCGCAGATTTTGTTTCTGGTTTGTTCTTGATTCGATTAACAATCCAATCAATTTGATTTATTCCATTATTATTGTAAATATAACTGCCATAATCGATTTTGTAGTCGCCAACTAATCCGCAGGTTGCATACTTCTTTTTCATTAGTTCCACTCGATTTTTGTCGGCATATTTATTAATTATTGGATCTGAATCACTGATTTTATCTATTGTGATATAAAAATTCCGAATTTCCTTTAACCGAACATCTTCATCACAAATTGTTTCACCATTGTTCATAATTGTTTTCATAGCTAATATCCATGCTTCCCCTAGTGATTTGCATTTTAAATTTATCATTTTATATCTCCATTCAACGCATTTTTTATAGAATCGAAATAATCAGTAAAAAGCGATTCAATATTATTTTTTAAAATATCATTAAAAACATCCAATGTCTTTTTTGAACGCTGACCAAATTCATGCTGATCTAAATTTATATGTTCATGTGTGTCTGCCATACTAGCCAGATAACATAACCTCAAATCATTTAATTTTGAATCGATAAGTATTTTATTAATTATATCATCAGTTAGTTTTATTTTTTTGTCAGATTCTGCTATCATTTTTATGAAACTTAAAAAGCATTCCAATTGATATATACTTCTATGTTCATATGAAGGGTGAAATTCCAAAACCATTTGTTTGCCACTATTCATATGACAGTACAAAACATCCATTCTTAATGATATGGCTTCCAATACATTTTCCTGCATATCGGTTAACTCTTGGTTGTTTAGTTCGTCTTTTAATGAATCAACGATTGCCACTCTTGCTATAGTATTACCTTGGTTTAAATGTGCCTTAACTTTTTTGACAACTTTTTTGACATTTTTTTTAGGGAAAACATATTCATCTGCGGTATCATTTTTTGCGACTTGATACTTCATTATATGCATAAGTTGGTGCAATGAAAGACTTAATGTTAAAATTTGTGATAAATCAGTATCAGTATCAACAATTACTTGCTCTTGATGATTAGAACTTAAATCATCCAAAACCAGTTTGTGGAAGAAAAAATCTTCATTGTTCGACTTTCTTACAAGCAACGCTGAATTATCAAGAAGTTTTTTTACTCGCTCATAGTATAGATCTGTCATATGTTCTTGCTTTAGTGACTCAGCTTCTTTTTTAGAATAATAGCCTTCTTGATATTCATTTATTTTTCTTTCTATATATTTTGAATAATCATTTTTAATATTTTTGATACCATTTGGAAAAATAAATAGTATTTTCCCTTCTTTTATCCAGTTAACTTTATCTTCTAAAACCTCTAATACAATTTCTGTTCTAAGTGGATCGGAACAATGCATAACTACATGATCAAACATTAAAACAGAAAAATTTAGTCGTTGTATAAACGCATCTTTTAATTTCTTTTTTTTAGTTGGCTCTTCAAAGGTAGAAAATTTTATATTTTCAAATGCTTTAAATGCTAAATCTCCTGCTAGAGAAAAATAACATATTCTTCCCTTAAGATCATCGACATTAATTTCTCTTTTTGCATCCATTGAAGATTTTTCACTTATAGAAACAACTTTGTCTGTTTTTAAGGGTGTAATGCATTCACCGGGCATTATGTCACTTCCTTATTCTTTAATTTTACAATTAAATCCAATATTTTATTTGCTTCACGATTTCTTGCATTATTAATAGAGGTGATATAGCTATATAAATATGTATCTTTGTCATTTTCGCTTGTGTCTTCGTCATTTTTTTCTAACAATTTGCTATGAATATATTCTCGTTCCAATTCCTGTGCATATTGAATTTTAGTGTATATCTCTATATATTTTTTATCAATATGTTTATTAGCTAGAATTGAAAGGTTTCCTGACGCTAAATTGATATCCCATACAGGTGTTAAATATCGATAATAGTCTGGATTTTCTTTAAAGCGTTTTCTTAAATCTTGTTCCAAAGTCAATAATTCATTATGTAAGGAAGAATTGAGCTCCTTATATTGCTTTTTATTTGTAAAAGAATTTAACCATAAAGCAGCTATTATACCTAAAAAAGCTCCAATAAATTCTATAACAATAGGCATAATGATATCTGTTGATACATCATTTTTTTGTATTTCATCATAATAATCATTATTATTTTCGGAGTTAGATGTAGTGTCATCGCTATATGAATATGTTGTTGGTGCACTATCTTCGGCGTTAACATATATTATTACACTTGAAATGTAAACCGTAACAAAAGTTACAATGATTAGAGTATAAATAAATCTTTTCATTTAATACTATCCTTTATGTTAATAATTGTTGTTAAAAAACTGATTTAAGAAACACAAAAATGAACTGTTATAGTGCTTAAAATGTATGTAGGCATACTAGAAACAAAAATATTCATTATTAATTACAATGTAAAT
Organism: Acutalibacteraceae bacterium; assembly: GCA_045592285.1. Lineage (GTDB taxonomy): Bacteria > Bacillota > Clostridia > Oscillospirales > Acutalibacteraceae > DTU089. The sequence goes on along the minus strand of JAZNUL010000016.1, from coordinate 261 downwards.
TACCATTTATGCAACAAAAAGCAACTAAAAAACATTGCTGAATCACCAAGCATGTTGTATTCAAGATGTTTGTATACAAAAATATATCAAGATAGTAAAAATTTGCAATGCAAACTACAAAAACGCTCCTTTTTTCGACAAAAATGCTGATTTCTCGACACCGTAAATTGCAATCTAAAAAGAATAAACCTGCACCATAGAAATATTATTGAGGTGCAGGTTGTATTGTTATATAGTGAAATATTGAAAATGTTGTTACTA
>JAZNUL010000015.1:0-2062 GCA_045592285.1 Acutalibacteraceae bacterium | reverse complement strand
TCTCCTGTTTAATATCTCTTAACTCGTATTCTATTTTATTATCATCAAGCCACTTTTTAGCCGTCTTACAGGTTGTACATTTGGGGTAGCAAATAAATTTTAACATTGTGTCACACTCCTTAATATGATTATACCCTAATAAAAAAGCTTTTACAAGGTTGATTTAAAATATTGATTTTTGTATCATTCGGGTGATATAATTAAATAAGATTCTGAAAAGAAAGTTGGTGAGCAAAACGGAAACGGGAATTGTATTTAACATACAGAAATTTTGCATACACGATGGTGACGGTATTCGCTCTTGTGTATTTTTGAAGGGTTGCCCTTTAAGATGTGTGTGGTGTCACAATCCTGAAAGTTTTGAGAAAACGCCAACGCTTTCTTTTAACAACCAGAAATGCTCACTATGTGGCAAGTGTGTTATAGATTGTTCTGCTCGCACTATTGAGAATGGCGTTTTAAAAGTTCAACGCGAAAAATGTACCAATTGTGGCAAGTGTGTTGACATTTGTCTTAATGATGCCAATGAAATTATTGGTAAAGAAATGACCACCAAGGAAGTTCTTGATGAGGTTATGAAAGACAAGATGTTCTATGACACATCTGGAGGTGGCATTACCATTACTGGTGGTGAGCCGTCATATCAGGCGGACTTTACTTTAGAGCTTCTTACTCTTTGTAAAAACGCAGGAATTTCACTTGCAATAGAAACTTGTGGTATTGGTTCTCGTGAATTTTATAAAGAGTGTGCAGACCTTGGTGTGACGTTTTTGTATGATATAAAATGCATTGAGTCTGCTCGTCACAAGGCGCTTACTGGTGCAGATAACAGGCATATTCTCGAAAATCTTAAATATCTTATGGATAGAAATGCGGATATTATTTTGCGATTACCTATGATTCCGGATTGTAACGACAGTGACGAAGATATTGCATTACTTTCGGGATTTCTTAACGAAAACAAAGGTCGTTACAGATATGCAGAAGTAATGCCTTACCACACTCTTGGTACCGGTAAATCGGGAAAGATTGGCAAAACGCCTACCTACATTCACGATAATGCAAGCGATGAAGAAATATCACGCTGGTGTGCTCTGTTTAATTCTCACGGTATAGATGTAAGAGTATCAAAATAAAATTTAAAAGGTGTTTTTATGATAGATTTAGTTAAAATTGACCCTTTCCTTTACGGGTACTTTGAAAATGAAACTCTCGAACATGGTGAAAGAGTAGGCCTTGCACTTCTTTGTGCTTCAAAAAATCTTCCTGTTAAATTTTCTCGACAGTTGCTCCCCGACACTGCATTTGTGACAGAAAGAGGTAGTTCGGGTTATGCGCCTTCAGAAGGTCTTTGGTTTTCAGATGAAAACATTTTGAAATTAGTGGAAGAATACCCTGAGCACAAGGAGACACTTTTGCACTTTATTGAAGAAATAAATATTTATAGAAACAAATCTAAATTACTTAATTCACCGATTACCGATGCACTCAACGATTCTGGCGCCCATTGGGGTGGTGGTTGGGGTGGCCACGGCAACCCCGATTACGGAAGAATTATAAATTTTGGTACTGATTATATCCGTTCAATCATCACAGAAAATCGCGATAAATACCCTAACGAAGCCTGGTTTTATAATTCTTGCGCTTATGCACTTGACGCAATAGATATTATGGGTAGCAGATACCATGAAGAAGCTCTTAAAAGGGCTGAAGAATGCGATAATACAGAAGACAAGGCAATTTATCTTCGTATGGCTAAGGCTTTCCTTACAGTACCAAAGAAACCAGCCTACGACTTTATGTCGGCTATGTGCTCGTTTATGCTTATATTCGCTCTTGACGGAAGTGATTCACCAGGGCGATTTGACCAATATATGTACCCTGCATATTTAAAAACAGAAAACAAGGAAGAAGTTATTGATTTACTCGACAGACTATGGGATTATTTTAAAGACCACCGTTCGTGGAATCTTTGCATTTCAGGTAGTGATGAAACTTACAATGATGAGAGTAACGAGCTTACATACGCTATTTTAGAAATGGTGAGAAAAAAAGGCTACAA
>JAZNUL010000014.1:0-8019 GCA_045592285.1 Acutalibacteraceae bacterium | reverse complement strand
CTTATAAAATTATAGGAGTGATTTTATGAATAATACATCAGTTCTTCCTGAAAACGCTACTACATACCAGATTGAAAATGCTTTTTTCTCAAGCATCAGCCGTGGTGACGTTGATGGCGTTAACGAAATGATTAAAAAACTCTTGAAAAGTGATTTAGTTATCAGTAAGCTTTCTTCTGATGACACTCGCCCACTTAAATACTGGGCAATAAACACCATTGCTATTGCTACAAGATACGCAATCTCTGGTGGTGCCGATGAAAAAGCTTGTTATGCTTTTACTGATGATGCAATTATGCAGATTGACGGCTTAACTGCAGAAAGTGATATTTTGCAATTCTTGTTTAAAAAGAGCCTTCAACTTGTAACTCTTGTTAATAAGATTCAGAGTAATACTCACCCTAAGGCAGTAAGAGAAGCTTTAAAAATTATTTCTTCACGTCTCTTTGATGATTTGAAACTTGATAATTTAGCTAAAGAAATCGGTATTTCAAAAGACCATTTATCATTACTTTTCAAAAAATCATTTAACACAACAATTCCACAATATATTAAATCACAAAGATTAGGTGTAGCAAAAGAGATGCTCTCACGTGGCGCTACTCTTTCTGAAGTTGCCCAAAAGACAGGTTTCAGTACTGAGAGTTATTTTATTAAATGCTTTAAAGATGAATTCGGTATGACACCTGGTGAATTTACAAAATAATTAAACAAAAAACAAAACTGCAAGAGCGAAAACTCTTGCAGTTTTTATTTATTATATAATATATAAGATTAATCATTTGTTATATCCCAGTTATTTTCCTGAAGGTCATAGTAATGATGCTCAATATCAACTTCGCCCTTTGAATTGATGTTAAGTGTAGTACCACCAATCATTCCAGGAGTCCAGTAGCTACCGAAGCCTGATTTCAAACTGTAAGAAAGACGAATTCCATCGTGCATTACAGAGAAGTCGTTAACATGGTCGTGACCTACAAGCATATTCTTTGTACTACCCAACTCTTTACAAAGATTAAAGAAACCATTGTTTACAGGTGATGGGCAGCAATCCTCTGTACGAGCGCCAAACATGAAAAGTTTATTTTTGATATCACCCACACCGTGTGGATTTTTTTCTGTTTTATTTACGCTTACAGCTTCCCACGCATCTGTGTATTCACGAACTGGAATATGGAAAATAACTGTACTCTCAACTACATTACCACCATTAAGCTCTTTAATTCCATTAACAGCCCACTTATACCATTCCTGCTGATTATCCCAAAGATGGTCATAACCTTCAACAATTTCTCCATCAACCTCAAACTCAGCATAACCGTGTGTATCCATCATAAATAAGGTGTGAACAATTTTGTCATTTTCTGTAATGTTAATTATGTAGTTACCATAACCCATATCCTTTGGACCAAAACGGAACAAGCAGTTTTCTGCATTACTGAGTTTATAAGCAGCCCAAAATTCAGTACCAGTGCCCTGACCGTCGTGATTACCCATAACTGGTGCCCACGGAATACCAAAAGACTCTAAAAGTTCAATTGTTTCAATGTATGAGATGTAACCCCAGGCATTGTCACCACTTAAAGTAATTAAGTCTGGTTTTAAATCGTTAACAAGCTTTCTTATTAACTCGAATGAATACTCACCATCTTTACCAAAAACGTTTTCTTCACCTAACTGAATATCCGTTAAATTAAGAATTACAAAATCTTCGTCAGGATTTTTTTCTAATTCTACGTAGCTTTCTTGTGTGAACTTTGTTTCTTTAGACCAGTCTTCAAAAAACTGTTCTTCACCTTTTGTTAACTGTGTGAAAAGCGGACCAATTATCTGCCCGAAGCAAACAAAAAACGCCACTACAAGTTTTAGTATTGCCATTAAAACGCCTCCTATAAAATTTTAATATATTTTAACATTTAAGCTAAATTTTTTCAACATAAAGTCAATTAAATTATTACCAAAAAGATTGTTGTTTGATTGTATAATTAAACAAAAATGCTTTTTGATTTTCACACTTTTATAACAAATATTTAAAACATTAAATTCCAAGTAAAAAATTTTTTATATTTACTTGACATTCACTTAAAACAGTTTTAAAATTCTATTTGTAAGTTTTAAACTTGATTTTCAAAACAAGGAGAGATAACTCATGAAAAAACTCTATACAGGTAAAACAAAAGACGTTTATGAACTTGACAACGGCAACGTTATGTTAAAGTTCAAAGACGATTGCACAGGTAAAGACGGTGTATTTGACCCAGGTGAAAATACTGTTGGTCTTACAATTGAAGGTATTGGTAAAGCAAACTTAGAAACATCTGTTTACTATTTTGAAATGCTCAAAAAAGCTGGTGTAAAAACTCACTACGTAAGCGCTGATATTGAAAACGCTACTATGGAAGTTTTACCTGCTACTGTTTTTGGTCACGGTCTTGAAGTTATCTGCAGACTTGTTGCAACAGGTAGCTTTATCAGAAGATATGGCGAATATATGGCAGACGGCACAGTTTTAGAAGGTGGCTATGTTGAATGCACATTTAAAAACGATGAAAAGGGCGACCCACTCGTAACAAGCGAAGGTCTTGCTGCTCTCGGCGTTATGTCTGAAGAAATGTTCAAATCTATGAAGGAACAGACACTCAAAATCACAAGGGTTGTTGCTGATGACCTCAAATCAATCGGTCTTGACCTCTGGGATATTAAATTTGAATTTGGTTACAACAACGGCGAAGTTATTCTTATTGACGAAATTGCTTCTGGTAATATGAGAGTTTATAAAGACGGCAAAATCGTTGAACCAGTTGAACTTACAAAGCTTATTCTTAATAGATAAACAAAATCGAGTCAGATTCCATTGGAATCTGACTCTTTTTTTATTTGCTGACTACTATCGCATCAAAACCTGCTTTTTTAATTTTTTCAGCGTATTTAACTGCATTATTCTTACTACTGAAAGCACCTACCTGAACTGTGTAGAGTGTTTTTTTCTTTTCTTCTGTTTTTTCTTCATCTAAGACACTTATTCCATAATAATCACAAATACCTTTTGCAATTGCTTCACCAATTAGCTTTGTGTTTTTTATAATAAAATCCGAGCCGTCTTTTGTATCGTGAAATTCACATTCACAATAAACAGTAATACCTTTTGCTGAGTTTATTTCATAAAAAGACGGTTTTTCTATCAATTTCTCGGCAGATTTTCCTGGTGTAATAGGGGCTAAGCGATTAAAAACTGTCTCTCCTACCTTTTTTCGCTCTCCTGTTAATGAATACAGAAGTATTTGTGTTCCCCCAGTTACATTATGCTTTGCAGTAGCATTCGTGTGAATAGCTAAATGGATATCTGCATCAAACACATTACTTTCTTTGACTCGCTCGTACATATTATCATTATATGTGCACTTAACATTAAATCCTTTAGTTTTCAGATAATTATAACAAGCGCGGGCTATTTTGTGGCACTGTTCTTTTTCGTTAGTTCCACCAGTTGCATAAAGGTTTGCCTCCTGATTACTCGGAGATATATAGATTTTCTTCGCCATTTTCTCACCCTCAATTAGTTTCATTATTATAATGATTGTAATTAGTCGAAACGCAGTTGCGTTTCGCAAAAGCCCATTTTTTCGGCTTTTAGCGAAATTGTTTTTCAAAAAAACAATTTCCCATTACGCTCATTGAAAGGATTATAGTCGAATTTTCTTTGAAAATTCGATACCAAATATATGATTTGGTATCGAAACAGTGTAATTTTACACTGTTTCGACTAACTATAATCGTTATAATAATATGTAAGCGCACGCTCGCTGTCACTTAACCCCTTAGTTGTCGGATCCACAACAACACCCATTAAACCAAGGAAATTCACCACCACACTCAAAGAGTCGAATAATTCCGACTCTGATATTTTAGGGATGATTTCAAAAATCTCTAATGCTTTATATACAAAAGAAAGTATAAGTGCAATAAAACTGATTAAAAATGCTTTATTTTTAAATCTCGCTTTCCAGTTAATTTTAATTTTAATCGCCACCTTATCTGTATTTTTCCAAATTATTAATTCTGTGATTTATAATTTTAACCTGTTCTTCTACAACTGGCATTCGTTTTGCAAAATTATTGTGTTCACGAACCTCTCTTGTTAACTCTTCAAGTTTGGTATCAAACACAGCCTGACTCTTTTCTACATAACCAATAGCTTTACTACTCCCTATAAAACTCGACGTAAAACCACTGATTATTGCTACAAAACCACTGATTATTGCTATAAGAAGTTCATCACTCATACTTTTCTTACTCCTTATTGCTTGTGTTACCATACTTGTAAAACATTTGCTTAATATAATTCTCATAACTGCCATACTCTTTTTTCGAGCTTGGTTTTGCATAGAACTCTCTTTCTGTCAGAATACCAGAATTACCAGTTAAGTAAACGAATTGTTGATATGTTTTCGGCATAATAGTTGCCTGTGTATTAGTAGAACCCGTGGTTTTATTTTTACTACCTGAGCCCCCAGATGTATTCCTTTTTGAAACAGATAAATTGTAACTTCTGTCTTTATTTTTTTGGTCACGTTCTGCTTCCGCTTTTTTAAAATCCAATTCTTTACTGAATTTATCTTTCGAAAAATTCAACTCATCGTAAAATTGTTGTTGCTCTAATTCATCGAGATATTTCTGATAATTGTAATTTCTGTCAGTTTCATAAAACTTCATTTCATCTAAAAATCTTTCATATTCGCTTTCACTCATATCAGAAAGCTTCTTAAGAAGATATTCGCCATTTTTATAATAATTATTTAACGCATCATTGTATTTACTATAATCTGATTTATCGAGGTCATTTAAAACACCCAGCTTTTCTAAGTTAAATTTACCTTCATCTTGATAAACTGAATATGCTCTATCATATAAATCCAAAGCAATTTCATTAAGATTATTAAGGTGATTATTATATGCCTGATTACCAGCTGAAACCGCATAGCTATTGGCGTAACCGCCTGTTAAAGCTGTTGCATTAGCTATTGTATCTAACATCGCTTTTTTACCATTATTAACGTATTGTTCGCGATATTGATTATACAAAGGATCTGCATTAATATTGTAGCTGAATTTTTCACGATTAAGAATACTGTTTAAAATATTCTCAATTTCTTGTGAATATTTGCTGTTATATGCCTCAGGCTTGTTTTGCTCCCAATCACTGAGACTTTTCTCTGTAGAAAGTACTGATTCACTCTTCTGGTAAACAGGTCGATTTTTCTCGACTGGCTGTTTTGCTTGCGCCGCATTACCCGTTGATATTGCTTGATTCTTATTAACAATATTGCTTGTTTCACCATCAGAAAGACTTGCCCACGTATTATTGCCAACAATACCATCAACTGCAAGACCTTTGCTTTTTTGATATGATTTTACGGCAGTTTGTGTTTTTGTGCCAAATTTACCGTCAACATCTAACGTATAGCCTGCATTGTTCAAAGCTTTTTGTAATTCTTTTACATCTTCACCGCTTGACCCGTAAGATAACATTCTTTTCTCCATAAAAAACTCCTTTCATCAATACACTCCACTTATGTATATACCATATCCCCCTAATATCTGGGCTTCTGAACAGATAAACACCTCTCCAGTTTTATCAATAAACGCCATAATATTTTTATCTACAGTTATGTTACCTGTTACAATTCGTAATGGAACTGCTACAGGCGGTGGATTAGTTGTTATCTGAAAAAGCTTCACCCACGTATTAACTGCTACATTTGCATTCGAAATAAACCCACATTTTATGCTTGTTAGCCCAAGGCACGAAAAACTTTTAATCTCAGAAAAAATTTTATGAAAATTAGAATCTATAATCATGGCACTACTCAGGTCATTGTACTTAATTTTTCCTTTCACATTCAAATCATAACCAACTGTTAATTCATTATCATTTTCCGAATAGCAACCGAACGCCGCTCCTTTACCACCACTTTTAATATTAAACGGGATTGTACCGCTTGATAAAGTTCTCGCGACAACAAATGGGCTTTGAGTTACTTTATCAGTAATTTCGATTATAAAATCATAAGACGATGACTGAGAAAAATTACCATTAATAATTGCAGGACTCGAACTTAATGAAACATAATTAGAAAGTGCAGAATCTGTACTTTTTTTATATCTTAACCTTACAACAGGAGTATTCAGATTATTTACCGTACTGAATTTTGTGGTAAAATCAATTTTAGCATAAGCACCACTTTCTGAAGGATTTCCCGCAGAATCGCAACGATAAACACTATTAAAAACTACTGTTGGTTGACTATATGCGATAACCCCGAAATACTGTACTTTATCTCTGGTAAAACCGCGCGTGTCTGTAACACGAAAAACAACTGTTGAAGTACCTGTATTAGGCAGGTCAAATGAAGCTTCAATTCCTGATTTTGTATAGTTGTTGCAGATTATACAAGCAGAAGCAATCTGTGACCCGTATTTGCCTGTAGCTGATTGAACTTTTGCTGTTACAGTTGATATATTTTGTAAAACAACATTCCAGCCACTCGGAAGCGCAGTATTATTAAAGGTTAATGATGTATTAAAATCCGGCAAAAATTCATCTGTAGCCGGAATCGTCAATGTGATGTACTTTGTGCTTGTTCCAACCAAGGTTGAGTTATTATATGTTTTTACTGTGACACTGATTGTTCCTTGTTGTGATGCAGGGAATGCATTAGCCCAAAAGCTTGGAATGCTAAAACTTGTATTCGTAACTCCAGCGGCTATATCCTGAACAGTTCTGTAATCCCCTGTTTTAAAAACGAGCTTATGGCTGAATGCAGTCGAAGCAGCTGAAATAGTTACTGCAATAACTTCATTAGGATTAGCAATGGCTTTATTAAGAACAAATGAAGATGTTCTTGGAATAGTAACACACTTAAAATCACCAGAAGCACTACCACCTGAAAGTGATGTTCCTCCCATTGTGAAGCTACCGCCTACACTGATTGTAAGAGTGCCGTCTGCGTTATGCTTTACATCACCACTCCATGTCACAAGAGTAACCGTTACATTATTGCGGGTATCAATCTTCAGATTCTTACTTGCTTTATCAGTTCCATTTATCGTAATCTTAGCAAAATTCTCGTTTTCGTTCAAATTATAGGCAGAACCAGAATATCCATCATTTCTTTTCAGATACAGCTTAATTGAGAGGTTACTGGTATTGTTTTCAATACTGTGAGAATTTTCTGTAACATCCAACCACAAATCATATTTTACACCGGAGTTACCTGAGCAGGAACCATAATACTTATTTGCCATAAGACCACTTTACCTCCAGCCCATTTTCTGTTACATCAAAACTGAAATAACCATTGTTTGAATCGCGATTCTTAAATAGTCAATTATTTCTGCCCGGAGAATATTAAGGTTGTTACCAGAAATATAAGCTACTTCTGTTGCCCCCTGTAAAAACGAAAGTTTTTCATTTGTGAAACGTGCTTTTATATTACTATCACTTCTGCCAATTTCAATTCCGTAGATTCCATTTTCCAATTCTCCACGTTTTATATAAGCATCAAGAGAATAAATTAATTCTGAAACCGTACCACCTAAGCTTGAAACATCTTCTTTTGTGCTTGTAATTTTTCTTTCAAAATTTTCGGTAATATTATTTGCTGTCTGTGTGATTTGTGAAGAAATATTTTCACTAAATTCATCGAATTCAGATTTTTTTGAAAAAATACTTTCAATTTGAGAAATAATCGCTTCAGCTCTTAAATTTAATTCTGAATTATTATTTATTTTATAATTTTCTAAATCATTTTTCGTTTCTTCAATACTGCTATGATTAAGACTTATAGAATCAGCAGACTCCTTGATAATACTGGCTGTTTCACTCTTATACTCACCAAATTCAGAAATTGCTAAAAATTCATTTTGCACCTTTGATAATATTTCGGTTTCAGTTTTATTTATTTCAGAAGTGCAATTTTTAAATATTTCGTCAGCTGTAATTATTATTTCATTTTTTAT
>JAZNUL010000013.1:0-18406 GCA_045592285.1 Acutalibacteraceae bacterium | reverse complement strand
ACATTTACTTATTGTATTACTTGTGATTTCAATAATATGTATTTTGATATCCATTTATGAGTATAAAAAGTATGGTAATAATAAATTAGCTCTATGGGATGTAATAGAGTTAATAGTATTTATAATAACATCGTTGCTTGATACATATGGAATAATAGAATTTGAAACTTATTTTATGATAAATTTAGTTGTAGATGGTATTGATTTTTGGTTAGAAGAAAAATTAGTTAAGCAATCATAACAATCAAGGGACGGCTGATCGAGGTAAGAGGTAATAGTGAATAGTTAAGAGGTTTCGTTTTCAAAGTTTCTTAACTATTCAACTGACACCTTCACCTATGAAACATGTAAGACAGGGGGCAGTTCTCTGTCTTATTGAAAAACCGAATAATTTTTAAAACAAAAAACTCAGTTAATTGATTTTAAAAAATCAGTTAACTGAGTTTCATTTTTGATTAATATTTTTTTATTTGAAGAGATAAACTCTTGTTTCGTAAGGTTTTGTTTTGAAGCCGTTACCAGTTGTAGCAGGGTAGTTGTAGTTTGAAAGTACAAGCTCACCTTTAGTAAGGTCGAAGCCTTGTGGTGCTTTAAATTCAACTTCATTTTCAACGAATGAGTTAATAACAAGTAATTTAACTCCGTCAAGCTCTCTTTCGTAAACAAAGAGCTCTTTACTGTTTTCATAGTATTGTTTAAATGAACCGTAAATAGCAACTTCGTTTTCTTTTCTGAATTTTAAGAGCTTTCTGTAGTAGTTAAGAATACTGTCTGGGTCTTTTTCTGCTGCTGCAACGTTAATTTCTTTGTAGTTAGGGTTTAAGTTAAACCAAGGTTCAACTGTTGAGAAACCAGCATATTCTGAGTCATCCCATTGAACAGGTGTTCTTGAGTTTTCACGTGAGCCTTTGTTTGCCATTTTAACAAATCTGTCACCCTTGATGCCAAGCTTGTTAAACATCTTTTGGTTGTTAAAGGTAATCATATCTTTGAATTCATCAATAGAATGAAGTTCAATGTTTGTCATACCGATTTCCTGACCCTGATAAATGAAAGGAGTACCTTTCTGCAAGTAGCACATTGTTGCAAGCATTTTTGCACTTTCAACTCTGTATTTTAAGCTACCATAACGGTCAACAATACGTGGGTGGTCGTGGTTTTCAAGGTAAAGTGTGTGCCAAGCTTTGCCGTTCATAGCGTCATACCATTTCTGGTAGCACTTCTTCATCTTTTTAAGGTTAAATGGAGTTTTAATCCAGTCAGTCATAAAGCAGTCTGCTTCAAGATGGTCGAAGCTGAACATTGTTTTAAGAACCTGACCTTCACCCTCAGTAACAAATTTAAGTGCTCTGTCTGTTGTAAGAAGAGGACCTTCACCAACTGTAAAGCAATCATATTTTGAAAGAACGTCGTCGTGGAATTCTTTGAGGTATTCATAAAGGTGTGGGCCACAGTTGTAGTGTTCCATACCACAAGCAACAGGAATCGGAATACCATTTGGAAGTCCTTCTTTTTTAGAAATGTATGTAATAACGTCTTCACGGAAGCCATCAACGCCCATATCGAGCCAGAACTTCATAATATTCTTAACTTCTTCACGAACCTTAGGGTTATCCATATTTAAGTCTGGTTGACCTTTTGTGAATACGTGAAGGTAATACTCATCAACAGATTCAACGTATTCCCAAGCGCCACCTTCAAATGTTGAAAGCCAGTTGTTTGGTGGCTTTTTGCCATTTTTGCCTTTACCTTTTCTCCAGATGTAGTAATCGTGGTAAGGGTTATCTACACTCTTGCAGCTTTCTTTAAACCATTTGTGCTCAGTTGATGTATGGTTAACAACTAAGTCCATAAATACTTTCATTCCGAGTTCGTGAGCACGAGCTAAAACCTTTTTGAAAGTATCCATATCGCCGTATTCTGGGTTGATATCCATATAATCAGCGATATCATAACCATAGTCAGCGTTAGGTGAGCAGAAGAGAGGTGAGAACCATATTGCATCTATACCAATGCTCTTAATGTAGTCAAGTTTTGAGTAAATACCCTCAAGGTCGCCAATACCATCGCCATTTGAGTCTTTAAAACTTCTTGGCCATACCTGGTAAACGACCATTTCTTTGTACCATGCTTTTTGCATAACAAAATACCTCACTTTAAATATTTGAGTTCATTCTAACACATTGTTGTGGTTTTTACAAGTTAACAGTGTATTTTTAGCATATTGTAGAAATAATTAATTAACAATTTGGTAAAAAAACACTATATACTTTTCTGTCAGTTTATTGTATAATTACAAGGTATATTTTTTGACAAATTTTTTTCGAGGGAATTTATATGAAAAAATCAACCAAAATTATTGCTGCTATTGCAGTGACTTTTGTTCTTATAGCATCTATTGCAACTGTAAGTATTTTTAAAACTGATGATTCTCAGGTAGTGCCTACAACAACATTACCTGCAATCAGCACTACATTATTTCCAACTCAGCCACTTGAAACTGTTTCTGCTTTTGACTGGGAAGCGTATCTTAATTCACAGGAGTTATCCAGTGAAACAGAGCTTTCTACAGAAGACCCGACCGCAACAACTGTTCCACAGATGACAAGCCCTAATATTATAGTAAGTTATGTCTACGTTACTGACCCTGTCGTTCCAACACTTCCTACTAAACCAGTTGAAACAGAGCCTTCGACAGAGTCAAATCGTGTTGAAATGGTTGACTATCAATATAAAGTTGATAAGGAAAACGAAGAGGTTACTTTGACGAAATATATCGGTAGCGATATGTCACCGAGTATTCCTGAAACTGTTGCAGGTTTTAACGTTACAACTATCGGTAGCGCTTGTTTTAAAAATCAGAAAATAACAAGTGTTTACATACCAAAAACAGTTACAAATATTAATACTGCAGCTTTCAACAACTGTCAGTCCTTAAAAAGTGTTTATTTTCTTGGAACAAATTATGTTGATATCGGTGAATCAGTTTTTGAAAACTGTATCTCACTTTCTAATGTTTCTTTGTCTGCAAATACAACTGCTATTGGTGCAAATGCTTTTGCAAACTGTACTTCACTTAAGAAGCTTAAAATTCCAGAGTCAGTTACAGTTATAGGTCAGCAAGCTTTTGCTGGTTGTAGTAAAGATTTAACTATTGTTTGTAAATCTGGTACTACTGCAGAAACTGTTGCACTTAGCTACGAATATAAAGTTGAACTTGAATAATTTTTTTCAAAAAAGCCACTGCGAAAAGCGGTGGCTTTTAACATTTAAACGTAGTTTATAATATAATGAAAATGGGGATGTTAAAACAACCTTCACTTTTTATGATTATTTTTGTAAATTTAGTCAAAAATAGGGATGTGAAAACAACACATCGGAGAGTGATAAAGTGACTATTAAAAGAGGCGAAATTTATTATGCAGATTTAAGTCCTGTTGTAGGTTCAGAGCAGGGTGGAGTGAGACCTGTACTTATTGTTCAGAATAATGTTGGGAATAAATATAGCCCTACTGTTATTGCAGCTGCTATAACAAGTCAGAAATTTAAAACAAATTTACCGACTCATATCAGTGTTGATGCAAACAGCTGTGGACTTTCGAAAGACTCAATAGTTCTGCTTGAACAAATAAGAACTCTTGATAAACAACGGCTTAAAGAGCGAATGGGTAATTTACCTGAAAATGATATGGATAGAATAGATAAAGCTTTATCTGTAAGCTTTGGATTATTTGATAATATCTGACTTGAATGGCAACAAGCATTTTGCTTGTTGCTATTTTTATTTCTTGACAATGTATTTTTTATAGTGTAAAATAGGTTATAAGTATGAAAATAATAATTATTTGTCATATTTGGAGGTTTTTTTATGGCAAGAAGATTTTTTACATCTGAATCAGTTACTGAAGGTCATCCAGATAAAGTCTGTGACTGCGTTTCTGATGCAATTTTAGATGCAATTTTAGCGCAAGATAAGGAAGCAAGAGTTGCTTGCGAAACAACCTGCACAACTGGTGTTGTTACTGTAATGGGTGAAATTACCACTACTGCACAGATTGATTTCCCAGCAGTTATCAGAAAAACTGTTTGTGATATTGGTTTTGATAATCCTAATTGCGGTTTCGATGGTAATACATGTGCGGTTATGACTACTATTGATAAACAATCAACTGATATATCAATGGGTGTTGATAAGTCACTTGAGTTAAAAGATGGTGAAATCGACCCTTACAACCTTCACGGTGCTGGTGACCAGGGTATGATGTTTGGGTTTGCTTGTAATGATACTGAAGAGCTTATGCCACTTCCTATTTCTTTAGCTCACAAATTGGCTCGTCGTCTTACTGACGTAAGAAAAAATGGTACTTTAACATATCTTCGTCCTGATGGTAAGAGTCAGGTTACAGTTGAATATGATGATAATGATAACCCTGTAAGAGTTGAAGCTGTTGTTGTTTCTTCTCAACACGACCCAATGGATATTGAAGTTCTTCGTAAAGATATTATTGAGAATGTTATTAAACCAATCATTCCAGAAAAATATCTTGATGAAAACACAAAATACTACGTTAACCCAACTGGTAACTTCGTAATTGGTGGTCCTGTTGGTGATAGTGGTCTTACAGGTAGAAAAATCATTGTTGATACATATGGTGGCTATTCTCGTCACGGTGGTGGTGCTTTCTCTGGTAAGGACCCAACAAAAGTTGACAGAAGTGCTGCTTATGCTGCAAGATATGTTGCTAAAAACATTGTTACTGCAGGTCTTGCTGATAAATGTGAAGTTCAATTAGCTTATGCAATTGGTGTTGCAAAACCACTTTCAGTTCGTGTTGATACATTCGGTACTGGTAAAATCAGTGATGCACAACTTGAAGATATCGTTAATGCAAACTTCGATTTACGTCCAGCAGCAATTATTGAAAAACTTCAATTAAGAAAGCCACAGTACAGACAGCTTGCTGCATATGGTCATATGGGCAGAATTGACCTCGATGTTGCTTGGGAAAAGACAGATATGGCAGAAACTCTTAAAAAAGCTGCTAACGTTTAATTAATATTTTTTCTGGAGATTGTATGAGTAGTCAGAATACTAAAAAGAGTGTTCATGCAGGTCACCGTGAAAGAGTACGTGAAAATGTTTTAAAAAACGGTTTTGAACAACTCGAGGACCATAGACTTCTCGAGTTGTTACTCTTTTATTCTATACCTCGTGAAGACACAAACGAATTGGCACATAACTTATTAAATAAATTCGGTAGCCTTGCAAGTGTTGTAAAAGCTTCGCCAAAAGAATTGAAAAAAGTTACAGGTGTTGGCGATAATACTGCTGTTATGCTTTCTTCTATGGGTGAGTTGTGTGTCAGGGTTTTAAAAGAAGGTAATATAAAGAAGACACCATATATAAAGAATCAAGAACTTATAAATCTTGTAAAATCATATTTTATTAGTGAATCTAAAGAACGTTTTCTTGTTGTTTGTTTAGATTCAGGGTTCAGATTAAAGCTTATTGAATTTATATCTGAAGGGGATTCTGTAAGAGTTGATTTTGATTTGAAGAAACTTGTTTCTAAAGTTCTTGAGTGTGATGCTTCAAATGTGGTTATTGCACACAACCATCCAGATGGTAACCCTTTTCCTTCTGGCGCAGATGCTGATGTTACTGGTTCTATATCAGTTATGCTCAGAAAAATTAACATTTCTTTATATGACCATATAATTATCGGTGATAACAAACACTTCTCTATGAGAGAATATCCATTATATAGTAATTTGTTTGATGGTTAATTCTGTAAAAATATACTGACCACTCTTGCAGAAAAAATAAAACTCACAATATCGGCACATATTGCACAAGGCAATGTGTGTCGTGTTTTTTTTATATTACAAGAACCATAGTAAAGGGTAGTAGCGTAAAATGTTGTTTCTGTTGAACCCATCATAACAGAAGCAGTTCGTCCTATAAATGAATCGGGACCAAATTCCTTTAAAATGCTTTCAAAAATTGTGAGTGAACCACTACCAGAAACAGGTGACAAAATTATTAGTGGGGCTACTTCTTTTGGTATTTTTAAAATTGAAGCTATTGGCGAAAGAAAATCAGTAATAATACTCAATCCACCTGAATTTTTAAGCATATTTACTGCAACAATAAGTGCAATAAGTGGCGGAGCAATTCCCAAAACTGTCTTAAACCCACTTTTAGCACCCTCTAAAAACGTGTCAAATACATTAATTCCTTTTACTGCACCCAATATAACAATAATTGTAACTATTGCTGGTAAAATAAAATCAGTTATATTTATCATTAAAAAACCTTCTTTAAAAGAAATGTAAGGCTGATACCAACACTAAGACTTAAAATTGAAGTAATTATTGCCGGTAACATAATTTCCATTGGGTTTTCACTTCCGTAATCTTGTCTTAAAAACGCTATACTTGTAGGTATTAAATGAAGTGCAGCCGTGTTTATAACAACAAATCTTACCATATTGTCAGTTGCAGTATCTTTATTTGAGTTGTTCTCTTGCATTCTTTTCATTGCTTCTAACCCAAGAGGTGTAGCGGCATTTCCTAAACCTAAAATATTAGCAGTTATATTCATTGAAATTGCATCTTTTGTTTTTTTATCTTTAATAGTTGGGAATAACAATTTTAAAATTGGTTGAAAAAATTTACAAAGAATTGTTGTAAAACCGCCTTTTTCAGCAACTGCCATAATTCCATTCCAGAAGCATATAACTCCACAGAGTTTAATTATGAGAGTTATTGCATCACTTCCGCCTGCAATTACAGATGTAGAAAGTGAGGACATATTTTTTGTTGCAATTGCTGAGAAGAAAGAGAAGATAATAATTATTACCCATATATAATTCATCATAGTTATCACATCCTGTTAAATGTATGATTAATAGAGGATATTCTATGCAAAATTCAAAAAAATCTTGACTAAATTACAATATCTTGTATAATATAATAGGTTTAATAACAAATAATGGTATATTATTCGTGATTTTTGAAAGGTCAGGTAATAAAATGGCAAAAACAAAAAACGAAACACAACAAAGTTATGGTAACGAAAGTATTTCAAAATTAAAAGGTGCAGACAGAGTCCGTAAAAGACCAGCAGTTATTTTTGGTTCTGATGGTCTTGAGGGTTGCGAACACTCTATTTTTGAAATTATATCTAACTCAATAGATGAAGCACGTGAAGGCTATGGTAACAAAATTGTTGTTACAAGATTTTTAGATAAATCAATTGAGGTTCAGGACTACGGCCGTGGTATTCCGGTTGATTATAATAAGAAAGAGGATTGTTATAACTGGGAGCTTGTTTTCTGTGACCTTTATGCTGGTGGTAAATATAACACCAACGATGGTGGTAGTTACGAGTTTTCATTAGGTCTTAATGGTCTTGGTCTTTGCGCTACTCAATACGCTTCAGAATATATGGAAGCAGAAATTCATACTGGTGGATATTGCTATGAGCTTTCATTTAAAAGCGGTGAAATTGATGGTGATATGAAAAAAACACCTTATGATAAAAAGGACACAGGTTCAAGAATTAAATGGCGTCCTGATTTAAAGGTGTTTACGGATATTGATGTTCCACTTGAATATTTTCAGGATGTTTTAAAAAGACAGTCTGTTGTTAATGCTGGTGTGAAATTTATTCTTAAAAATCAACTTACTGAAACAAAATTTGAAACTTTTGAATTTGTTTACAACAATGGTATTGTTGACTATGTGAATGAATTTATAGGTGAAGAAGGTCTTAGCACAGTTCAGTTCTGGCAAGCAGAAAGAAAGGGTAGAGACCGTGCGGACAAGCCTGATTATAAGTTGAAAATGAATATCGCTCTTTGCTTCTCAAACAAAAAGCAATTAAAAGAGTATTATCATAACTCAAGCTGGCTTGAATACGGTGGTGCTCCTGAAAAGGCTGTTAAAAGCGCATTTGTAGCACAGATTGACGCTTATTTAAAGCAGAATAGCAAATATCTCAAAACTGATGCGAAAATAAGTTTTCAGGATGTTGAAGATTGTCTTGTGCTTGTTATTTCGTCATTCTCAACACAGACTTCTTATGAAAACCAGACTAAAAAAGCTATTACAAACAAGTTTATTCAGGATGCAATGACTGAGTTTATCCGTCATCAGCTTGAAATTTACTTTATTGAAAATAAACTTGATGCAGACAAAATTTGTGAGCAAGTGCTTATAAATATGCGCTCAAGAATTAAAGCTGAAACAACAAGATTAAATCTTAAAAAGACACTCGCTTCTTCAAACGATATGACTTCCAGAGTTGAAAAGTTTGTTGACTGTCGTAGTAAAGACCCTAATGAAAGAGAAATCTTCATAGTGGAAGGTGACTCTGCTCTTGGTGCTTGTAAGCAGGCTCGTGACTCGTCATTCCAGGCAGTTATTCCAGTTCGTGGTAAAATTCTTAACTGTCTTAAATTTGATTACAACAGAATTTTCAAAAGTGAAATTATCACAGACTTAATTAAAGTTTTAGGTTGTGGCGTTGAGGTTTCATCAAAGTCAAATAAAGAATTATCACTCTTTAATTTAGAAAACCTTCGTTGGAGTAAGATTATTATCTGTACTGATGCCGACGTCGACGGTTTCCACATCAGAACGCTTATTTTAACAATGATTTATAGATTAATGCCTACACTTTTAAAAGAGGGTAAGGTGTTTATAGCAGAATCACCACTTTATGAAATTACTTCTAAAGGGCAGACCTGGTTTGCTTACACTGAAAAAGAAAAAGCAATGGCTTTAGCTGAAATAGGTGAAGCAAAATACACTATTCAGCGTTCAAAGGGTCTTGGTGAAAACGATGCTGATATGATGTGGCTTACAACTATGAACCCACAGACAAGAAGACTTATCAAGGTTGAACCCGATAACGTAGAAGAATTAATTGCCGAGAAGTTTGAACTTCTTTTAGGTGATAATCTTGCAGAGAGAAAAGAATTTATTGCAGAAAATGGTCATTTATATATTGACCTTGCAGATATTTCGTAAGGTGGGGTGAAACAAATGGCAAGAAAGAAAAAAGAAACACCTGAAGTTAATAAAACTGAAGAAGTAAAAGCGAATATTATAGGTGCAGGTGAGGTCGTTTGTCAGCAGATTACCGAAACACTTGAAACTAACTTTATGCCTTATGCGATGAGCGTTATCGTTTCACGTGCTATCCCTGAAATTGATGGATTTAAACCATCACACCGTAAACTTCTTTATACTATGTATAAAATGGGTCTTATAAATGGTGGTAGAATTAAGTCTGCTAACATCGTTGGTAGAACTATGCAACTTAACCCTCACGGTGATGCTGCAATTTATGAGACAATGGTGCGTCTCTCAAAAGGTAATGAAACACTTTTACACCCTTATATTGACAGTAAGGGTAACTTCGGTAAATCATATTCTAAGAATATGGTTTATGCTGCTGCTCGTTATACAGAAGCTAAACTTGAAAATATATGTAGTGAGCTTTTTAATGATATTGATAAAGATACAGTAGACTTCGTTGATAACTATGACAGCACAATGAAAGAGCCTACACTTTTACCGGTGTCATTCCCAAGTGTGCTCGTTAACACTAACAGTGGTATTGCTGTTGGTATGGCAAGTAATATTTGCTCTTTTAACTTAAAAGAGCTTTGTGATACAACTATCGGTATTATTAAAAATCCTGATTTTGATATTTTTGAAACACTTAAGGCACCAGATTTTATCGGTGGTGCTCAGATGATTTACGACAGAAATGCACTTGAAGAGGTGTATAAAACTGGTCGTGGTTCTCTTAAATTAAGGGCGAAATATAGTTACGATAAATCAAATAACTGTATTGATATTACTGAAATTCCTGCAACTACCACCTGTGAAGCGATTATTGAAAAGATTATTGAAAAAGTAAAGGCTGGTTCTTTAAAAGAAATCAGTGATATCCGCGACGAAACAGATAAGTCTGGTCTTAAGATTACTATTGACTTGAAACGTGGTGTAGATGCTGAAAAGCTTATGAAGCGTCTTTATAAAATGACTCCACTTGAAGATTCGTTCTCTGCAAACTTCAATATTCTTGTTGCAGGTGTACCAAGAGTAATGGGCGTTAAAGAGATTTTAACCGAGTGGATTGCTTTCCGTACAGAATGTGTAAACAGACGTGTTTTCTTCGATTTATCTAAAGCAAAAGATAAATTGCATTTACTCTTAGGTCTTAAAAAGATTCTTCTTGATATTGATAAAGCAATTAAAATTATAAGAAATACTGAAGAAGAAGCAGAAGTTGTACCAAACTTGATGATTGGCTTCGGTATTGACCAGATTCAGGCAGAGTATGTAGCGGAAATAAAACTTCGTCATCTCAATAAACAATATATTCTTAAAAGACTCGAAGATGTTGACCAGCTCAAGAAGGATATTGAAGATATGGAAGATATTCTTTCAAGTAAAGCAAGAGTTAAAAAGATTATTGTTGACGAGCTTGCTAAAGTTTCGGAAAAATATGGTAAAGACAGAAGAACTGAAATAATCTATGAAGAAATTGAGGAATATGAAGAAGTTGAAGAAGTACCTGATTATCCTGTTCATCTTTTCTTTACACGAGATGGTTACTTCAAGAAAATTACACCACTTTCACTCAGAATGGGTGGTGAACAAAAACTTAAAGAAGGCGACGAGTTAGTTTCAACTGTTGAAACAACTAACAAAGCAGAACTTCTCTTCTTTACAGATAAATGTCAGGTTTATAAATCAAAAGCAAGTGAGTTTGAAGATAGTAAAGCGAGTGTTTTAGGTGACTTCGTGCCATCAAAACTCGGGTTTGAAGCAGATGAAAAGCCACTTTGTATGATTGTAACAACCGATTATAGCGGTTTTATGATGTTCTTCTTTGAGAATGGTAAAGCGGCTAAAGTTAATATGCAGGGCTACGATACAAAAACAAATCGTAAAAAGCTTATTAAAGCATATTCTGATAAAGCACCATTGGTTTCAGCGTTCTATCTTAAAGAAGATACTGAATACGTTCTCACATCTACTGCAGGTCGTGTTCTTTTAGTTAATACCGGTGCAATTTCTATTAAAACAACTAAAGATACTGCAGGTGTTAATGTAATGACACTTAAAAAGTATCATAAGGTTCAGAGTGCAAGACCTTATGTAGAAGGTGAATTTGCAAAGCCTTACAGATATAGAACAAAAACATTGCCAGCTGCAGGTGCAACTCTTAGTGCAGATGATACTGCAGAACAGCTTTCATTGTTAGATTAACGTTATAATATAAACAACAGCCGACTCGTAATGAGTCGGCTGGGCAGATAATTCTGTTGAAGTTATGTTGTATGTTACAAAGTAATTTCAAAAATTTTGATATTATCTTAAATACAACTCTTCAAATCAAACGCAAAAATTTATTAAAAGAGTTATCTGCTGACATTATAATATGCAAATTTTTATTGATAATACATAAAAATAAAAATTTTTTAAAAAATTTTAAAAAAAGACTTGCATTTTGTGAAAGTCTGTGTTAATATATCAAGGCGCTAAAGAGAGAGCGCAAAAAATCTCAGGAGGACAAAGCTAATGGCTGAACTTCTTTGGTATCATTACCTTATCGGTGCAGTTCTCATTATTGCATCAATCGCTATTGTATTTTTAGTTATGCTTCAACAAAGCCGTCAAGCTGGTCTTTCAGGAGCAATCGCTGGTGGTTCTGATTCTTTCTATGAAAAGAACAAGGGCCGTTCAAAAGAAGCAAGACTTGCTTTCTTAACTAAGATTTTTGCAGTTGTGTTCTTCGTTGTAACACTTGTTGCAGTAATTCTTTTCGCATTCACAAAATAAACCTCATTAATTTGAGGTTTAAATATATGAGTTATTAGCTCAGTAGGCAGAGCACCTGCCTTTTAAGCAGGGTGTCCGGAGTTCGAATCTCCGATAACTCACCAAAAAGAAACGACAATTTTCGTAAGAAAGTTGTCGTTTCTTTTTGTTCTTTTCACTTTTCTCTTATCTTTTTTCTCTATTATCTTAATTGTCGTTTCCAGATAAGAGATAAAAATGAAAAGAGAAGAGATTTAGAAAAGTGAGTTGATTGTTAAAGGCAAATATGTTATCATTTAGCAGAGGTGTATTGTTATGAATAGTCCGTTGCTTGATAAATCTCTTGATTTTGCAACAAAAATTGTTTTGTTTTATGAGGAGTTCTCAAAATCAAAGAAAGATACAACAATCGCCAAACAATTGTTGCGTTCTGCTACAAGTGTAGGTGCGAATATTAATGAAGCAATTTATGGTAACAGTAAAGCTGATTTTATCTCAAAGCTTCATATATCACTTAAAGAAGTGAGTGAGAGTATTTATTGGCTTACTTTACTAAAAAATACTAATTTGGTAATTTATAATTTTGAGGAGTTATTATCGCTTGCTGAAGAAATTAAGAGAATGCTCATCTCATCTATTAAGACTGCGAAAGATAATAATAAATAATCTTATAAAGAAATTTTGAAATAGCTATATGACTTTAATAAAATGGAGCGATATTTATGCTATACCTAAAAGAAGCAAATTTTGAAGATGTTGAGAAGGAATTTGAATTTGTAAAAAATACCCCAAAAGATGAAAATGGTTTTACAAACCCATACTTTGATTGTACAAAAGATGAGTTTGAAAATGATATTTTACCTCGAATTATTAATTACTCAAATGGTGTTGGTTTACCGGATGGATTTGTTCCAGAAACATCATACTTTTTGTGGGATGACGAAACAATAGTTGGTTGGTTCCGTCTCAGACATTATCTTAATGATTTTTTGAGAAATGGAGCAGGGCATATTGGTTACGGAATAGGTAAAGCTTATCGTGGCAAAGGATATGCTACAGAGGGCTTGAGGTTAACTATAGAAAAAGCCTGGGATATTATAGAAGAGAATGAGATTTATATATCTGTTCACAAAGATAATCCCGCTTCATTAAAGGTTCAACAGAAAAATGGTGCATTTATTCATCACGAAGATGATAAAGCGTTTTATACAAGAATCAAACGATAAAAAAGGAACTACAATGATTTTCATTGTAGTTCTGTTTTTATGCCTATAATACTAAAAATCAAACCTAAGCCAAAACAACTTCTCGCAGCTAAAAGCAATTCTTCTGAAACTCTGTAAAAGAAAATGTAGTTACTT
This sequence comes from Acutalibacteraceae bacterium, assembly GCA_045592285.1. Lineage (GTDB taxonomy): Bacteria > Bacillota > Clostridia > Oscillospirales > Acutalibacteraceae > DTU089. Next base: position 5,201 of record JAZNUL010000013.1, on the reverse strand, counting down.
GTAAAATCTTTTAAAATAAAACAGGCAAGTGAAGCTATAAGACAAGTAAAAACAAATATCAATGAAATTTTAATTACGAATTTTGTGTATTTACCGAGTAGGTCATATTTGTTTTTTATTGAATAAATTCTATTTAACATATAATCACCACTACAATTTTATTATTTTTCAGAAGAAAATACAATGGTAATTGAGACCAGTAAAGTTAAATCATCAGTAGATAAACAAAATGTTGTGGAAATCTCTAAAAACTCTTGAATTGTATACATATATTTGGTATAATTAATCTATATATTATAATTTAAGGAGTTATTGTTATGAAATGTCCTTTTTGTGGTTATGAAGAAAGTAAAGTTATAGACTCAAGACCTACTGACGAGGGTGAAAAAATCCGTCGTCGTAGAGAGTGCATAAGCTGTGCAAATCGTTTCACAACTTATGAAATTATTGAAAGTGTTCCAATTATGATTATCAAAAAAGATAAATCGAGAGAATCTTTCAATCGTGAAAAACTTCTTAAAGGTATGGTTCGTGCTTGTGAGAAAAGACCAGTGCCAATTGACACACTCGAAAAAATCGTTGATGAAATTGAATCTGAAATCCAGAACTCACTCGACAGAGAAATTACATCTGTTAAAATTGGTGAGCTTGTTATGGATAAGCTTAAAGATGTTGATGAAGTTGCTTACGTTCGTTTCGCTTCAGTCTATCGTCAGTTTAAAGATATTAATACATTTATGTCAGAGCTTAAAAAGCTTTTGATTGAAGAGTAAATACATATTATGTCTTGTTTTATTTGTCCTGTTTGCAAATCAGTTTTAACTGAGCAGGAGAGTAAATATAGTTGCCTGAATAATCATTGTTTCGATAAAGCAAAGCAAGGTTATGTTAATCTTTTGATGTCACAACAGTCTTCTCAAAAGCGTCATGGGGACGATAAGCTTATGGTTAAATCTCGTCGTGACTTTTTAAATAATGGTTATTATTCTGCACTTTCTCAAGAAATCTGTGAAGTTATTAACAGAATTAAATCAAAGGACACAGTTTTATTTGATATTGGTTGTGGTGAAGGGTACTACACTTCTCAAATTAAAACCGAGTGTGGTATTTCTGAGACTTACGGAATTGATATAAGTAAAAATGCTTTGCAGTACGCTTCTAAGATGGATAAATCGATTAAATATGCAGTAGCAAGTGCATTTCAACTACCATTTGCTGAAAATAGTGCAGATATAGTTCTCAATATCTTTGCACCATGTGCTTATGATGAGTTTAACAGGGTGTTAAATAAAGATGGCTTTTTGGTTAAAGTTGTGCCGTTAAGTGAGCATTTATGGGAGCTTAAAAAGGCTATATACGACAAACCATATAAAAATAAACCAGAAATAAAAAATGATGAACTTTTTACTTTAAGTGATTCGGTAGAATTGAAATATCAGATTATTTTGGAGAATAAAGATGATATTTATAATCTCTTTACAATGACTCCTTACTACTATAAAACATCAAAAGAAGATACAGAAAAACTTTTAAAACTCGAAAGTTTAACTACTACAGTTCATTTTGCAATAGAAATATATAAGAAAGTCGGTTTTTAATAATGTTTGAAAATAATTGGGAATCTTTAAATTCAAGAAAAGTACCAGATTGGTTTGGTAAAGCTAAATTTGGTATTTTTATTCACTGGGGTTTATACAGCGTACCAGCCTATGCTCCTGTTAAGGATTACGCAGAGTGGTATGGCTACTCTTGTAATATGGAAAATCCTGAAACTCCAGCACAGGAAAAATATAAAGAGTTTCATAAGAAGCATTATAATTCAAGACCATATTATGATTTTTTAAATGATTTTAAGGGCGAGCGTTTTGATGCAAATAAATGGGCAGAGCTTTTTAAACGTTCAGGTGCTAAATATATTAATTTTGTTTCAAAGCATCATGATGGTTACTGTCTTTACGAAACAAAATATGCACCAGGTCTCAATTCGGTAGAATGTGCTCCAAAACGTGACTTCCTTATGGAACTTAAAAATGCAATGGAAGGTACAGGTGTTCGTTTTGGTGTTTATCATTCAGTTTATGAATGGTGGCATCCTTACTACTTAGAAGACCCTGAAAAATATGCTTTAGAGCATTTACATCCAATGCTTAAAGAGTTGGTTGAAAAATATCAGCCAAATACACTCTTTACAGATGGTGAATGGGAACACGAAAGCGAAGTGTGGCATTCAACAGAATTCTTACAATGGCTTTATAATGAATCATCAGTTAAAGATTTTATTGTTCCTAATGACCGTTGGGGTAAAGAGACACGTGGTAGAAAAGGTGGTAATTTTACTACTGAATATGGCGTTATTGACGTTTATTTAGGCACAGAAAGACGAATTGAAGACGTTGAATTAGACAGACCATTTGAAGAATGTCGTGGTATTGGTCATTCCTTTGGCTTAAATAAGGAAGAGGGTTGTGAGAATTACCTTTCTGTTAAAGAGCTTCTCAAGACTCTTTGTTCACTCGTTTCAAAAGGTGGTAACTTCCTTCTTAATATTGGTCCTGATGCTGATGGCACAATTCCACCACTTATGGAAGAACGCCTTTTAGGTATGGGTAAATGGTTAGATGTAAATGGCGAAGCTATTTATGATTCAGAAGTGTATGAAAAGACTAAAAAAGAAGGTCTTTATTACACAAAGAACGGCAATAACATTTATGCAATTACTGAAATATTCCCATCTAAAAAGCAAACGTTTGAAGAAGTGCCATACAGTGAAGATTTAAAAGTTACACTTATCGGTTCAGATGCAAAAGTTGAAATTTTTAATGATAATGGCAAACTTTCTTTAAAAGCAGATATTGATTCACCAGATGATATCAATTCTCAATATCTCTATACTTATAAAATTTCTAAATAAAGAGGTTGTTTATGGGACACCCAATTAAACACTTTAAAACTATTACAAAGCATAGACACGCTGTAATTCGTCATTGTGCAAAATGCGGAATTCTCTGGCAAGGGTTAAGGCACGATTTATCTAAATATTTGCCATCAGAATTCTTAGTAGGAGCTCACTACTATTTAGGCGAAAAAAGCCCCAATGAAGCCGAAAGACAAGAAAATGGTTACTCACTTGCCTGGATGCATCATAAAGGCAGAAATAAGCACCATTTTGAATATTGGTTTGATTACAACCCAGTTTCAAAAGTTGTTGAGCCAGTTGAAATGCCAATTAATTATGTTGCCGAAATGTTTTGTGATAGGGTAGCGGCAAGTAAAATTTATAATGAATCAAGTTATAATGAAAATATGCCTATTGAGTATTTTATGAAATCAAAGCATAGACGTGTTATTCATAAAGCGACTTCAGACCTTTTGGAGTCATGGCTTTTAATGCTACAAGAAAAAGGGGAAGAAGAAACTTTTAAGCATATTAAAAGTGTATTGAAAAGCGCTAAATAATATAAATTTGGAGTTTATTATGAAAAGAAAATCTATTGTATTATTATCATCAATTATTTTGTTAATCGCAGTGTTGTTTACTGGTTGTGATTTTTCAATTGCTCTTCCAGGCGGACCTGAAGATATTTCACAGGTTGATTTAAATAACTACGTAACAAGAGTTGTAGAGGTAACTGATGAAAATGGTAACGTTATCGGTACAGAAAACGTTACTTTGTCGCAAGACGAAATTAATGACGGTAAAAACTTTTACAATAAATTAGATGAAAATGCTTTAGGTGGAATTACTGATAATCGTTATAATTCTGCTTTAAATACTAATGCACAAGATGATAAATCTATTTTTGAAACAACACAATATTATGTTGTAGGTAGAATTGTTAAGGATGGTAAAACGTCAACCTATAAATTAGCTCAAAGTGGCAATAAATACGCTATTATGACAGTTTATAATGGTAGTCAGTTAGGTATTATAATTGATTATTTAAACATATATCTTGTTCAGATTGAAAATAAAAGTTATATAACAATACCCAAAGCTCTTCTTGCAGATTATGAAGGCGAGGAAAATTTTGATTCACTTTTAGAAGATGATTTACTTGATAGCGATAAAAAAATTGTCAAAAATGGAACTACCAAAAAAGATGGTAAAGAAGTAAGCTACAGTAAATATGATGATGGCAGTATTACTTATTATAAAGGTAATACAATCCTTATGTCAGAAAATGCGGATGGCACCGTTATTTACTACGATAGTGTAAAAAACAGTGCACCGAGTGGCTTTTTTGCTCCTCCTGCCGGTTATATCTCAAAACCATTGAACGCAGCAAATATTCAGGAGTTTTCAGAATTGATAGGGAGTCCACAAGATGAATAATATAACAAAAAGAGTTGTTCTTGTTACTGGTGGTGCAAAAGGTATTGGCGCTGATATCTGCAGAAAGTTGGCTTTAAAAGGTTACTCAGTTGCTATTGGCTACAATTCATCAAAAACTGAGGCTGAAGAATTAAAACAAGATTTATTATCATTGGGTGTTGATGCCGAAATTTTTAAAGCTGATATTTCCAATCCTAATGACGTTCGAAAAATGTTTAATGCTATAGAAGGCCGTTTTGGTTCACTTTATGGTCTCGTTAATAATTCGGGAATTGCAGAGCAGGCTTTATTTACTGAAATTACCGACGAAATGTGGAACGATATGATTGGTGTAAACCTTTCAGGTGCATTTTATTGTTCAAGAGAAGCTGTTAAAAGAATGCTTAAAAACAAAGAGGGTAAGATTGTAAATATTGCTTCAATGTGGGGCGAGGTTGGTGCTTCTATGGAAGTTCATTACTCTGCTTCAAAAGCAGGCTTGATTGGTATGACAAAAGCACTCGCTAAAGAAGTTGGCCTTTCTGGTATTACAGTTAATGCTGTTTCACCAGGTGTTATTAAAACAGATATGATTTCAGAGTTTTCACCAATGGACCTTGGAGCTCTAAAAGAAGAAACTCCACTTAATAGATTAGGGGAACCAATCGACGTTGCAAATGCAGTTGCATTTTTACTTTCTTCAGGTGCTGATTTTATTACTGGTCAGGTACTCGGAGTAAATGGTGGATTTGTAATTTAAAAATTTTCAATATTTACTAAAAAAACTCTTGACAAACATAACTTTAATGAGTATAATTGTTCAAGTAATGCTGGTGTGGCGGAATAGGCAGACGCAAGGGACTTAAAATCCCTCGGTGGCAACATCGTA
>JAZNUL010000012.1:0-43492 GCA_045592285.1 Acutalibacteraceae bacterium | reverse complement strand
AAATATTTTAAACCGGTGTTATGTATAAATCAGTTCAACTATAATAATCTCTCTTGCCCTTACCTCAATGTTTTGTATACAGCAAAACCACTCCAGCTGATTATCTTCTTTCAGTTGCTCTGTGATACCCTCAGCCTCTTTCATCTGCTCAATAAGAGCATCAAACATATCTCGTGCTTGATTTTCTACCTCGGCACAGTGCTGATACAGCTTCCCCTGAATAAGCAGAGTGCTAAAAAACACCTTCTTATGCTTTTCAAGATAGGTCTTGTGCATCATTCCCCATTTACCGAGCCTGACATTTACTTCTTCGGGTTGGAGTATGAGGTTAGGAATAAGATAGTCACCAACTTGATGGTATTGGATTGTGTTTGCGTTTGACATAGAAAAGCCTCCTTTAATTTTGTAGCTTAATTGTACAAATTAAAGGAGGCCTTGTCGAATGTGTGGATTGATAAAATGATATAAACGAGTCGAAAACAAGCGTTTTTGTCGAAAATCAAAGAGTTTTTGCAAAGTGAATTGAAGCTCTATACTTTTATCAATATAATAAATTAAATATTGAATATTTTTATGTATGGGAGTTATGATGAGTAATTATAAATGGATAAGTGAATATACACAATATCTTTTTCCTGTAAATCTTTCGGATGCCAATATAGAACAAGCGATGATTTTAAAAAAGAAAAAGCTTCCTAGAAAATTATATAAATACAAAAAATTTAACCCCGAAGGATATTCTATCGATAGTTTTGTCAATAACTATTTGTTTTGTGCCAAGGCATCTAAATTAAACGACCCTTATGAATGTGCATTACAAGTGCATCCTCAACTTCCAGAAGCTTTTGAATCCTTTAGAAGTAGATTTTATACAATAAGCAGAACATTAGCGCTATTTCCACGAGATTTTCTAGAAAGTATAAAGAATTGTAGCATTGATGAATTTTTTGATATTCTTGCAGATGCAGATACTGAACACGATTATAACGGAAGTCACTTTAAGTTTGTTTTTGAATGTCTGACCAACTTTAAAAAAGACGAAAATGATGAAAAAATATCTTCAGAAAGTCAAAATCACATTTGTATAGGAGCATTAAGTGAAAATATTAATTCTACTCTTATGTGGAGCCATTATGGAGATGAACACAAAGGATTTTGTATAGAATATGATTTTCGCAATGCAGACTCAAAATATTGGATACCATTACATCCAGTTTTATATCAAAATGATATACCAGATTTTTCAAAATATATAATTAATAAAAAATCTTCAACTGGATTAGTAATTTCTACATATGCTGCAATGATTAAAGCAAAAGAATGGAAATATGAAAAGGAATGGCGAATCATTTTACCACATATCAACAATGAAAAAAGTGGAGTAAAATTCAGACTTCCTACACCCAAAGCACTCTATTTAGGTTGTAGGTGTGATGAAGAAAACTCAAGAAGAATCATCACAATTGCTCGAGAAATTAAGATCCCAATATATAAAATGAGACATAAATCACAATCTTTTTTATTAGAATACAAATCAATTGATTAGATTGAGTAAAAACAAGGCAACATTTTTAGTTTGTTTTTAGTGGGGGTGTGTTTTTGCGTGTATTGGGAGAGCGCTTGAATGGCATTCAAGAGGTCATGGGTTCGATCCCCACCGTCTCCACCAAAAATAAAGTTTTACTTTTTTCAAAAGTATCTAATAATGTTGTTAAACAAGGGGAGTGGTAATAATGTTTTATGGTTTTTTGATTGCTTTGGGAGTTTGGCTTTCAGGATTTTTATTGTCGGGTACATTTGCTTACGTTGAGCTTTTTGAATTATATTATACTGGGGAATTGGTATTAGCTTTTCCGTTTGTATTTGCCGTTGTTTCTGTTATTGTTGCAATATTTAGTAAGAAACTTAATAATCGTTCTTTATATAAATCTTTTATAGTGAGTTTTTTTATTCCGGTAATTTGTTTTCTAATTTCAGGTCTTTTAGTTCAATATGCTGATTTGCAAACAAACATTGTTGCGATTATTATAAATTTTATTGTGGCAATTCCAGCTGTTCCAGCGAACAATGTTTTTCTTCCTATGTATGATTCTTTTGAGACTTCTACAATTTATTTAATAAACATAATTCCAACTATTATCAGTTTTTTTATTTCATTCATGATTTTAAAAAAACGAAAAGAATGACACAATATAATTTTGGAATAGTAGTTTTTACTTTTAAATTAATAAAAGAAACTCCGAGGTTTTTAAACCTCGGAGTTGTTTTGTATACGCCATAGCCTAATTTTCATTTAACATTTGTATAATTTCTTTAAACTCATTTGTTTCTTTAAATTTATCTGTAAGAGGGTATTTTTTAGTTAGTAGTTCTTTTACTCTGCTTTTTGCGACGAATGTACTACCAAGAGTATGTTTATCAAATTCTTTTCCATTAAACATTGTTGAATGCATAATGCTTATTCTTTCTAAATTATCAAATTCAATTGCGAGTTCGGCAGATTTTTTGAAATTCAAATTTGCATTTTTATAATCATTCAGTTTAAAATAACTTACTCCTAAAAAACCGTAGAGATTAATAATCGTTTTCCACATCTTACCATAATTTCCATCATTATAAAAGAATTCAAAATATTCAATTTCTTTTTTAATTGCTTTCGTTTGGCATTCATCGGTACAACTGTCGTTGTAGAAGTAATAGTGAGAGTAAAATGTTGTGCGAAGTAAAAAACTTTCTTCAATTGCATTTTGAATTTTAGTATCGTGTTCAGGATGATTTTCAGGGTAGAAAGTACAGAACATTTCACGGCTATCACGCATATCAGGCATTTCAGATATAATTTTTTCGCATTTTTCAAACATGACATCCGCATTTTCGTCGTTTAACTGTGAACGGTAAAACTCAATCATTGCTCGTTTTGCTTTGATTCTTATTCTATCATCTGTGCAGTTTTGTTGGATATTATTGTAAATTAAAAATACTTCGGAAGAAACAACTGATAAATCTTCTGAAAAATTCACAAGGCATCTGAGGTATCTGATTAATACTCTAAAATCATTTGGGAATTTTGCTTTTAAATCGTTTATGGTTTCTTGCATCAGTTTATGGTCAGTCAGATTATCATATTCTGCAATTTTTAAATTTATTTCGTGTTCGTTTTCAGCCTTGTTAATGCCGAGAATCTCATCGACACTCACTTTAAAGAATCCTGCAATTTCAGGAAGTATTGTGATGTCAGGGTAACTTTCACCACGTTCCCAGTTACTGACGCTCTGAAAAGTGACTCCCAAAAACTCTGCAAGGGCTTCTTGTGTAAGGTTCTTTTCTCGTCTTAAATTCTTGATGTTTTCGCTTAAATAAATAGTCATTGCGTTTGCCGCCTTTGATTAGATTTGTTGACCGGTCTGTTCATATAATAAATCATTAAGGTATTAAAAACAATAAATTGTTCTTTGAGCCAAATTCAAGAAACGCTTGAAAAATTCACTTATTTTATTAACTTCGAAACTTTTGACTTTAAACTTCGGTGCATTTGCACCTGAATTTAAAATCAAAAGTTGATTTTTTGGAAAAATAGTGGTATAATACATTTTAAACTTAGGTGCATTTGCACCCAACTTTAAAATGAAGGTGGAATTATGGAAAAGATTATTAAACGCAATGCATACCTTGAAAAACTCATTGATAAAAAAGAAAATGGTCTGATAAAGGTAATTACTGGAATAAGGCGTTGTGGTAAAAGTTTTCTTCTTTTTAATTTGTTTTACGATTATCTTGTTGAAAATGGTGTTAAAGAAGAACAAATTATTACAATAGCTTTAGATGATGATATTTATCTTGAATACCGTGACCCACACAAACTATCTGAATATATACGTTCGAAAATCGTGAATAAAGATATGTATTACATTCTTATTGACGAAGTACAATATGCCATCACAAAAGAAGAACTTAAAAATCCAGATGATATTAAGCTCTATAATGTCCTTAACGGACTTATGCGACTTCGTAATGTAGATATTTATGTTACTGGTAGTAATTCTAAAATGCTCACAAAAGATGTTCTTACTGCATTCAGGGGCAGAGGTGATGAGTTAAGGGTTTATCCTATATCATTTAAAGAGTATTATGATTTTATAGGTGGCGATAAATCCGATGCTTATGAAAATTATGCACTATATGGTGGTATGCCATTAGTGATTTCTAAAAATTCTGATTCTGAAAAACTCAACTATCTAAAAAGTTTGTTTTCTGAAGTTTATTTTAAAGATATTGTTGAACGTTACGATATTGAACTCCCTGAAGTTTTAGAAGAATTTACTGATAATTTGTGTTCATCTGTTGGTTCTCTTACTAATGCAAGTAAAATATCAAAAACGTTACAGTCTGTTAAAAATATAAAAGTATCCAGTACAACTATTTCAAACTATCTGAATTATCTTATGGAATCATTTTTGTTTAGTAATGCCAAAAGATACGATGTAAAAGGTAAAAAATACTTTGAGTATCCCTCAAAATATTATTGTACGGATATTGGTCTTAGAAATGCAAGACTTAATTTCAGGCAACAAGAAGAAACTCATATTATGGAAAATATTATTTATAATGAACTTCTTTGTAGGGGATATTCAGTTGATGTGGGAGTTGTCGAAATTTTTGAAAAGGTAGATGAAAAAAGAACGAAAAAGCAATGTGAAATTGACTTTGTCGTTAATGCAGGAACAAAAAAATATTACATTCAATCGGCTCTTAATGTTAATGACCCAAATAAAATGGAAACTGAACTCAGACCATTAAAAAACACAAATGACTTTTTTAAAAAAATTATAATTAGCAAAACTTCTATGAAACCCTGGAACGATGAAGACGGTATTCTTCATCTTGGATTATATGAATTTTTGTTGAATGAAAAATCGTTAGATTTGTAATATAAGGAGCGTTATTATGTCAAACTACGATATTGCTGCATTTGTGTGGCCGTCATATACAGGTGACGAGCCTCGAACAAGAATTTTCTGGCCTGATGGAATTGGCGAATGGCAGACTGTAAAAGCTATGACAAATAAAGGCTATAAAGGTTGTAGATGGCCTCGTGTTCCGTTGTGGGGATATGAAAACGAAGCGGACAGTACTGTTATGGAAAAACAGATTGAGTGTGCAGTTTCTTATGGTGTTAATGTGTTTATTTATGACTGGTACTGGTACGATAACAGACCATTTTTAGAAAACTGTCTTAATGATGGATTTTTAAAAGCCAAAAATAATAAAAAGATGAAATTTTGTCTTATGTGGGCAAACCACGATGCAAATCATTTGTGGGATAAAAGGAATTCTGATAATGATTTATCAACAGTAATCTGGAGTGGTGTTGTTACACCAAAAATTTTCTCCGAAATCTGTGACAGAACAATTGAAAAATATTTTAAAAGAGAAAATTACTACTGCATTGATGGTTGCCCTGTTTATATGATTTTTGATATAGATAATTTTATCCGTTCATTTGGTACAAGTGACGAGTGTAAAAAAGGCTTGGAGGAGTTCAGAAGAAAAACTAAGGAAGCAGGTTTTTCAGGACTTCATTTTCAGGTTGTTCATTGGCGTGACAGAATTTTCAACTGGTTAAAGGATGAAGATTCAAACAAGGGTACCTGTTCAAGTGAAATGTACGAATTTTTAGGTGTTGATTCTGTAACAAGCTATAACTGGGGTTGCTCTGCAGATTTAGATGGCGATTTTAATGATGTTACAGAAAGCTATGTAAAAGCAATAGAAAAAGAGGCAGAAAATCTTACAATTCCATTTTACCCGAATATTTCAGTCGGTTGGGATAACAACGTAAGATTTAATAACTTCGTGCCTGGTGTAATTGAGAACAATACACCTGAAAACTTTAAAACTGCCTGTGAAAAAATTAAAAAATTCGCAGACACCTCACTTGAAAAAGGTATTATGAAATCACCGTTTATAACAGTCAATAGCTGGAACGAATGGACTGAAACAAGCTACCTTGAGCCAGACGACCTTTATGGATATGGCTACCTTGAAGCAATTAAAGATGTTTTCGGAGAAAAATAATATGGGTGAAAATTATTCTGTGTTAAAAGATATTTCGTACGGGAATCACGAAAGACACGTTTTTGATTTGTTCGTGCCAGAAAACGTAAAAAACAAATTGGGAGTTATACTTTTAATTCATGGTGGTGGCTGGAGTAACGGCGACAAATCAGATTATAAAAATGAGGCAGAGTTTTATGCTTCTTCAGGGTATATCTGTGCTACTATTAATTATCGTTTTGTTTCTGAAAATATAAATGTATTTCATGAGCTTGATGATATAACTTCGGCATTAAATGCCATAAAAGAAAAATGCGAAGAATACGGCTTTAATATTAAAAGCACGATTTTGTCAGGTGCGTCTGCGGGGGCGCACTTGTCACTCCTTTACGCTTACACAAGAAAGTGCGAAGCACCAATAATACCCGTTGCAGTAGGTGCTTTCTGTCCGCCTGTAAACTGTTGGGCAGAGAATTTTCTTATGGGTATTAAAGGCGAGTTTGAAGATTGGAAATATGGTGTTCTTTCAAATTGTTGTGGTGTAAAAATTACTAAAGATACACTTTTAAATGAAACGCAACAAAAAGCACTTGAAAAGATGTCACCACAAATTTATGTTTCAAAGGAATGTGTACCAACTGCAGTTTTTCAAGGTGTGCTTGATGAACTTGTGCCATTTGAACACTCTGAAATATTTATAGACAGTCTTACAAAAGCAGGCGTAAAAAACGACTTTTTAGTTTATGAAAATTCAGGTCACGCACTCGATAAAGACCCTGACAAGACAGACGAGTCAAGGAAAGTAGTTTTAAGTTATGCTGAAATGTATTTTTAAGAGGTTTTACTATGAGAAAATTTTCAACCAACTTCCAATAATTTCATAAAAGAAAAATAATGAATGAAAATAACCAAAATTTCGGGTAGAAGCCTTGAAATTTTGGTTATTTTATGTTAAAATCAAAGTTACATATAAATTGTAAATTTAGAAAAGGAGAGAACCTTATGGAAATACAATTGCAAGAGCTTATCGAGCAGATTAAAAAAGACGGTGTAGAAGCAGCAGAATCTCAGGCTGAAGCTATACTCACTGCTGCAAAAGACGAAGCCCAGAAAATCATTTCTGATGCAAAAGCAGAGGCAGAAAAACTCATAGCTGATGCTAAACTGGAAAATGAAAAAACAGTTAAATCTGGTGAAGATGCGCTTCGTCAGGCTGGCAGAAACTTGCTCATTTCTTTCAGAGAAAGTGTTACTAAAGAGCTTAAGGCTATTTTAGGTGAAAGTGTTTCTTCAGTTTATTCAAGTGATGCATTAGCAGGAATTATTGTTAATGTTGTTGAAGGCTTTAAAAATAATGCCGGAGCTGAAGATATAACTGTTGTGCTTAGTAGTGAAGATTTAAAGAAACTCGAAGACACAGTGCTTTCAGGGCTTAAAGCAAAATTATCAGAGGGCATTACTCTTAAAGCTAATGATAATTTCGATGGTGGATTCCGTATTGCTGTAAATGACGGCGGAGCATATTATGATTACTCCAAAGATGCTGTTACAGATATGTTATCAAACTATTTAAGTCCAAAAATTGCGGCACTTATGAAAGAGGCTGAATAATTATGGCTGAGTATTATTTAATATCTCAACTGCCTTCTTTAGATGGACTTTCTGAAAACGTGCCGATGCCTATTACTGAAGAACGTTTTTTAGAACTTTGTGAACGCTTTTTAAGTAAAAAGACAAAAGAGGCACTCAGTAAATTGACGCTTATGCCACCAAGAGTTTGCGAAAATACAGGCTCAGAATTCCTTAATAAATGGAATGATGGTGAGCGTAATCTTCGACTTGTTCTCGCAAAAATCCGTGCCGATAAAATGAATAAGCAGTTTGATGCAGAAAAAATTCAATCTGCACCAGTTGAGCTTCTTCAGGCAGCACGAGAAGCCGTAGAAATAGAAAATCCATTAGAGGCAGAAAAATTCCTTAATAAATACAGATTAGAATTTTTAGAAAGTTTAAGACCAATGGATTCTTTTTCAGAAGATTTCGTGTTTTACTATGGTCTTAAATTAAAGATAATCTCCCGTATCAAGCAATTTGATAAAGAAAGCGGAGAGACAGCATATAAGAATATTTACAGCTCCATTGTTAACGGAGATAGATTGGAGGTTATATGATGACCGAAAATATAGGTAAGGTTGTAAGCGTTAATGGTAACCTTGTTTCTGTTCAGTTTACAGGCGACGTTTCCATGAACGAAATTTGTTACGTTAAAGTAGATGACGTAAAACTTAAGAGTGAGGTCATTCGTATAAAAGGTGACGTAGCACAAATTCAGGTTTACGAAATGACTGGCGGTATTAAATGTGGCGATGACGTTGAGTTCACAGGCGAAATGTTATCTGCACAGTTAGGTCCTGGTCTTTTAGGTCAGGTTTACGACGGACTTCAGAATCCACTCCCTGTTTTAGCAGAACAGGCTGGTTGGTTCTTAGAGCGTGGTATTTATGCTGACGGCTTAAATGCTGAAAAGAAATGGGAATTCACACCAACTGCAAAAGTGGGTGACACCTTAAAGGCTGGTGAATATATAGGAACTGTTCCAGAAGGACCATTCACACACAAAATATTTATTCCTTTTAACTTGCTTGGTACTTACACAGTTAAGTCAATCAATGAAAAAGGTGAATACACAGTTAACGAAACTATTGCGGTTGTAACTGATGAACGTGGTAAAGAAATTCCACTTTCAATGGCTTTCAGATGGCCAGTTAAGCGTGCAGTTAAATGCTATAGTGAACGATTAGCACCACAAGAAACAATGGAAACAAAGGTACGTCTTATAGACTCCTTTTTCCCAGTTGCAAAGGGTGGTACTTATTGTACACCTGGTCCGTTCGGTGCTGGTAAAACAGTTTTACAGCATACAACATCAAAATATGCTGATGTTGATATAGTTATTATTGCCGCTTGTGGTGAGCGTGCTGGTGAGGTTGTTGAAACTCTTACAGAGTTCCCAGAATTAACTGACCCTAAAACAGGCCGTTCACTTATGGAAAGAACAATTATTATCTGTAATACTTCTTCAATGCCAGTTGCTTCACGTGAAGCTTCAGTTTACACATCAGTAACACTTGCTGAATATTACAGACAAATGGGTCTTCACGTTCTTCTTCTTGCTGACTCAACTTCTCGTTGGGCTCAGGCATTAAGAGAAATGTCAGGTAGACTTGAAGAAATCCCTGGTGAAGAAGCATTCCCAGCTTACCTTGAATCATATATTGCAGCATTCTATGAAAGAGCTGGCTACGTTCGTTTACCAGATGGCTCTACTGGTTCTGTTACAATCGGCGGTACTGTATCCCCTGCTGGTGGTAACTTTGAAGAACCTGTTACACAAGCAACGCTTAAGGTTGTTGGTGCATTCCACGGTCTTTCACGTGAGCGTTCAGATGCCAGAAAATACCCTGCAATTGACCCACTTATTTCGTGGTCTAAATATAAAACAGTTACTGATTCTAAAAAATCACAGTACTGTAAAAATATTCTTCTCAATGGTGACGAAATTGGCTCTATGATGAAGGTTGTTGGTGAAGAAGGTACAAGTCTTTCTGACTATCAGGTTTATTTAAAGGCTGAAATGCTCGATGCAGTTTACCTTCAACAGAACTCTTTTGATTTAATTGAAGCAAACTGCACAAGAGAACGTCAATGCTACGTTACAGATAAACTTATTAAAATTCTTGGTAGCGAATACGTTTTAGATAATAAAGACGATGCACGTAGCTTCTTTAACCGTCTTCGTCAGAAATTCATTAACTGGAATTATACAGAATTCGAAAGCGATGCATTTAAAAATGCAGAAAAAGAAATTGACGAAATGTATAATGAAGGTCAAGGTACTATAAGTGCCGAAGCAGAACGTCTTTTAAAGGAGGGTGAGTGATAATGAGTAAAATTTATAACAGAATTGAATCAATTACAGGTAACGTTATCACTGTAAAAGCCAAAGACGTTCGCTATAATGAATTAGCTCAAATTAATACACGCTTTGGTAAATCACTCGCTCAGGTTAATAAAATTAATGGCGACGTTGTTTCATTACAGGTTTTCGCAGGTGGTCAGGGTGTTTCTACTGGTGACGAGGTTCGCTTCTTAGGTCAGGAAATGCGCGTATCATTCAGTGAAGATTTGTTAGGACGTATTTTCAACGGTTCAGGTGAGCCAAGAGATAAGGGCCCTGCACTTACTGAAAATATGAAACCAATCGGCGGTCCATCTGTTAACCCTACAAAGCGTATTCTTGCTAACAGAATGATGAGAACAAACATCCCTATGATTGATATGTTCAATACTTTGGTTGTTTCACAAAAGCTCCCGATTTTCTCAATTTCAGGTGAGCCTTACAACCAGCTTCTTGCTCGTATTGCTTTACAGGCAGAAGCAGATGTTATTGTTCTCGGTGGTATGGGTCTTAAGTATGACGACTTCCTCTACTTTAAAGAAGAACTTTCAAATGGTGGCGCTTTAAGTAAAACAGTTATGTTTATTCATACTGCATCTGACCCGACTGTTGAATGTATGATGATTCCTGATATGTCACTTGCAGTTGCAGAGCAATTTGCTTTACAAGATAAAGACGTTCTGGTTTTTCTTACTGATATGACAAACTTTGCAGACTCAATGAAAGAGATTGCAATTACACAAGAACAAGTTCCATCTAACCGTGGTTATCCTGGTGACCTTTATTCACAACTTGCTTCTCGTTACGAAAAAGCGGTTGACTTCGCAAACTCTGGTTCTGTTACAGTTCTTGCAGTTACTACAATGCCTGGTGACGATGTTACTCACCCTGTTCCTGATAACACTGGTTATATTACAGAAGGTCAGTATTATTTAAAAGGTGGCAGAATTGAGCCATTCGGTTCACTTTCACGTCTTAAACAGAACGTTAACAGTAAAACACGTAAGGACCACCGTATCCTTATGGACTCAATGATCAGATTATATTCATCCTATAAAGAAACTATCGAGAAGAAAAACATGGGCTTCTCTATGAACCGTTGGGATGAAAAGTTATTAAAATACGGCGAACTTTTCGAAAACAAGCTTATGGACTTGTCAGTTAACTTATCACTTGAAGATTCACTTGATTTAGGTTGGCAGATTTTAGCAGAATGCTTCGAAAAGGACGAAACCGGAATTAAGTCAGACCTTACAGATGAATTCTGGCCTGTAAAATAAGGTAAATGAATTTCATTAAGTAAAGTAAGGAGGACTGAGTTTTGGCAAAAATCAAATTAACTAAAAATGAGTTAAAGGTACAAAAAGATGCTCTCAAAATGTACCGGAGATATTTGCCTACGCTAACACTTAAAAAGCAACAGCTTCAATCAGAAATAAGAACTATTGAAGCGAAAGCTATAGAGGTAAGACAAGCAAGAGAAAACTTAGAAAAAGGTTTTTCTTCGTGGATTGCCGTATTCAGTGAACAAAATGCTTTTCCAGATGGAATAATTACCGTTAGCAACATCCGTAAAGGTGTTGGGAATATTGCTGGTGTTACAATTCCTACCTTTGAGGGTGCGGATTTCAGTAGAGGTGATTATGATTTATACGAAACACCTCTTTGGGTCGATATTGCTGCTAATCATATGGAAAAAGCAATGTCACTTGATTTAGAGGCTGAAGTGTTAGACGAACAAGTAAGACTCTTAGAAAAAGAACTTCTTTCTACTTCACAAAGAGTTAACTTGTTTGAAAAGGTTAAAATCCCCGAAACAGAAGAGAACATTAAAAAGATATCTATTTATATGGCAGACCAGCAAGTAAGCGCTGTTGTTCGTTCTAAGATTTCAAAGCGCAAAATTGCAGCCCGTGACGAAGTATCTTCAGAAATGGAGGTTCAAGCGTTATGATAGTGCCTATGAAAAAAGTCTCCCTTATGATTATGGGAGATAAGAAAAAAGAAACGCTCAAAAAGCTTCGCAAATTAGGAATTCTTCATATTGAAATAACTGAGGGTTCTGGTAAAAAATTAGAGGAATTAAAAGAACAGATTTCTTTAATAGAAAGTGCTATTTTCAGCGTAAGCGAAAAGAAAAATAAAAATGTTGAAATTAAAGAAGCCTCTAAAGATGAAGTTTTAGATATTTCAAAAGAAGTCTTTGCACTTGCTGAAGAAAAGAAAGCTTGTATTAATGAAAGAGTTTCGTTAAATTCAGAGCTTGAGCGTATTAAAAATTGGGGCGAAATCGAGCCACAAATTATTGCAGATTTAAGTGGAAAAGGCGTTGAAGTTTCATTTTATGAAATGCCAAAGGCTGAATATGACACTTTAGGTGAAGCAGTAAAAACTGTGGCTATGGAAAAGGGTAAAAACACCGTTAAGTTCTTGTTAATTAAAACAGGGGCTGAGGGTGAAGCGGAGGTTATTGAGTCGCTTAAAAGCTACCGTTTTGAATTACCAAAGATTTCTACCGGTGAAATATCTTCAAAAATTGAAGAAAAAACAAACCGTATTAATGAAATAGACGAAAAAGTTTCTTCTTACGCTGGTTACGTTAAGAGTATGAAAAATGCTATTAAGGCTTGCGAAAAAGAAATTGAATTCGAGGTTTATAATACGGGTATGCAAAATGAAAGCGTATCTTCTGACGGCAATATTTCTGTTGCATATTTTACTGGATATGTTGAAGAAGAAAATCTTTCTAAAATTAAAGAAGCCGCAAAAGAGAATTCGTGGGGACTTCTTATTGAAGACCCGACTGAAGAAGATAACGTACCAACAAAACTTAAAAACAATAAGTTTGTAAGTCTTATTTATCCGTTAACAGACTTTTTGGGTACTGTACCAGGATATTTTGAATACGATATTTCAGGTTGGTTCTTAGGATTTATTCTTATTTTCTTTGGTATTATATTTGGTGACGGCGTTTATGGTCTTCTTTTAACTGCTGCAGCTGCCGCCTTGATTATTAAAAACAAAAAGGCAAAAAAAGAAATTCCACCGGCATTTTTACTTTTGGGATTGTTTGGTCTTTCAACAATTCTTTGGGGTACAGTAACTTGTACCTGGGGTGGTCTTCCAGCAGAAAAATTACCGCAGTTCTTACAAAGTATTTCAATACCGGTTATTTCGAATGTGTATGCTGATAAAATTTGGTACCCATTCTGGACTAACGGTGAAGCTGGGTTAACCACAGCGCAGAATTTACAGATATTCTGCTTCTCACTTGCCCTTATTCAGCTCGTTGTAGCTCATATTAAGGTTGCAAAACGAAACAGAAAATCAATTAAAATCTTAGGCGATATTGGTTCGATATTCCAGCTTATTGGTATTTATTACGTAGTATTAAGTTTCGTTGTAAACCCACAGGTTTTCCCATTCGGACTTGTTATTAGTGGAATTCCTGTAGGAACAGTAGCATTAGTACTCGTTATAGTCGGTTTTGTAATGAGTTTTGTATTTTCAA
The DNA here is from genome assembly GCA_045592285.1 of Acutalibacteraceae bacterium. Taxonomy (GTDB): domain Bacteria; phylum Bacillota; class Clostridia; order Oscillospirales; family Acutalibacteraceae; genus DTU089. Next base: position 29,969 of record JAZNUL010000012.1, on the reverse strand, counting down.
ACTACGAGGGAAGCGTTGTTAAATCTATATTAGAAAGCCTTAAAAACATAGTTTCTGTGTTACTTGGCGTTGTAAACGTTTTCTCAGATATAGTTTCTTATATAAGACTCTGGGCGGTTGGTCTTGCAGGTGCGGCAATTTCTGCAACTGTAAACGAACTCGCAAGTCCGTTACTTGGCAACTTTATGTTTATGATTTTAGCCGTAGTGCTTTTAGTATTCGGTCACGGACTTAATATGATATTAAATGTTTTGTCAGTTATCGTTCACGGTATAAGACTTAACACATTAGAATTTTCATCACACTTGGATATGTCCTGGAGTGGACATAAGTTCAAGCCATTTAATGAAGAAAATTAAATTAATTTAAGGAGTGTTCATCATGAATTTAGGTTTATTAGGAACAGCATTAGCTATGGGTATTGCAGCTATTGGTTCTGCAATTGGTATTGGTATCGCAGGTCAGGCATCAATCGGTGCTTGGAAAAAATGTTATATGAGCAATAAGGCAGCACCTTTCATTCTTACAGTTTTCGCTGGTGCTCCACTTACTCAGACAATTTACGGTTTCCTTTTAATGCAACAGATGAAGGGCGCAGATGCTGACCCTGCATTCTTATTCGGTCTTGGTATTGCTTCAGGTCTTGCAATGGCAGTTTCTGCTTTCGTACAAGGTAAAGCAGGTGCAGCAGGTGCTGACGCATTAGCAGAAACAGGTAAAGGTTTCTCACAATACATCACAGTTGTTGGTCTTTGCGAAACAGTTGCTCTCTTCGCACTCGTTTTCAGCATGGTTGCTTTAGGCTAATAAACTATAGGTTAAAAAATACTCCCCGAACAATTTTGTTCGGGGGATTTTTTGTTGTATGGTTGATTTTGTTTTGTAGTAATGGTAAAATTAGGATGTATTATTAGTTATTGCGAGGTGATTATATGGCATCAAGAGTTATGCATTTGGCGATTGCTAACGAGATTATGAAACAAGTTGATATAAAAGATATTGAACGCTTTCGACTCGGCGTTATTATGCCTGACGCCTATAAGCACAATATTCAATCAGCTACGGATAGCCATTTGAAATACACTACCGAAGATGGCACTAAAAAGACTTATAAATTAGCTTGGTTTCGTGAAACTTATAAAGAACAATTAAAAAACGATGACTTGTATCTTGGGTATTACTTGCATTTGATACAAGATATAATATTCAGATATTTCGTTTATTCATTACACAACTGGGACCCATATCCAAAAGGGAACATAGAGCGTTTACATAATGATTATAAATTGCTAAACAATTATGTAGTTGATAAATATAATATTTTTAACTGTTTGATAATTCCCGATGGTATAAATCAAGAATCGATTTTTGATATTTATCCATTTGATTTGCAACAGTTATCAAGTGATTTCAAAACAGATTTTGAAAAGTATGATAACGGCAAAGCATTTTTCTTTACTCAACAAATGGCAGATGAATATATAAAAATGGCAACAGAAAAATGCATTGAAGAAATCAAAGCATTGGAAAATGGTACATCAAAAATCAACGAATTAGAATGGGCTTGGGATAAGAATCCACCAAAACAGAGTGTATTTGAGAAACTAAAATATAAATTGAGTAATTTATAGGAGAATTATTATGAGCTACATTGGTGATATGAGAAAATTTGTAGGACACGCACCTATTATGTCGGTTGCAGCAATGGGTATTCTTTATAATAAAGAAAAAGGTTTGCTTTTAGAAAAAAGAACTGATACAGGCGAATGGTGTGTTCCCGGTGGTGCCATTGAATTAAATGAAACTTTAGAAGAAGCGTTAGCAAGGGAAGTTAAAGAAGAAACTAATTTAGATATTGCAAATCCAAAATTATTTGATATAAAAGCCAACGTTCATATGGTTTACCCGAATAAAGATGAAGTTTACTATACTGATGTTGTTTATATAATAAATGAGTTTTCAGGTGAATTAAAGCCTGATGGTGAAAGTACGGAATTAAGATTTTTTGGTTTGGATGAATTACCTGAAAATATAATGCCTACACAAATAGGGTACATAGAAAGATTTATTAGGGAAAATAAATGAAAAAAGTAATAGTTATAGGTTGCCCTGGTAGTGGCAAAACAACCTTTGCAGAAAAATTGCAAAAGTGCACAGGATTACCATTATATTATCTTGATGCTATATGGCATAAGCCTGACAAAACCCATATTTCAAGAGATGAGTTTGATAAAAAAATTCTGGAAATTTTTGCTATGCCAGAATGGATAATTGACGGGAATTATAACAGAACAATTGAAATGCGGCTTAAGGAATGCGACACGGTTTTTCTTTTTGATTTGCCAACAGAGGTTTGTTTGCAGGGTGCTACCGAGCGTATTGGTAAAGGCAGATATGATTTACCGTGGCTTGAAACAGAATTAGACCCTGAGTTTGCTGGATTTATTAAAGAGTTTAAAGAAAACTCTTTACCAAAAATATATAACCTACTTGAAAAATATAAAAACGAAAAGCAAATTGTGATTTTTAAATCACGAGAAGACGCGGATGAATATCTGGAGAATATAAAATGAAAATTATAAATACTTGCGATAAAATTAAAACAACATTTAAGAATGGTTTTAATTTAGACTTGTGGCGTGAATATGTAGCTGAAATATCAAAAGAAATGCCATCCAAATGCGAAAATGATGCTAAAAGTTATAATTTTGAGAAGGATGTTTTACCTGTAATAGAACACGCGTTGAATGAAGAAAAAATTGACTTAGTCAGTAAAAATTTTCAAATAGTTGCAGATAAATTAAATGAAAATCTTTCAAAACTTTTTAAAAAAGAACCGGATATAGATATTGTTCTTTATTTAGGTCTCTGTAATGGTGCTGGTTGGGCAACAACACTTGATAATAAAAATACTGTTTTGTTAGGAATTGAAAAAATCATTGAACTTAACTGGTACGATGAGCAAAACTTGAGTGGATTGATTTTACACGAAATAGGTCACTTGTGGCATAAACTTAATGGGAATTTTGATATTCCCACATTTACAAAGCGCAGAAAAGCAATAGCACAACTTTTCTGTGAAGGTGTTGCTATGGTTTGCGAACAGATTTTATGCGATGATGATGAATTTTATCATCAGGATAAAGAGGGCTGGCTTGATTGGTGCAATGAACATGAAAGCGAAATAAAGAAAGAGTATCTTCGCAGACTTGATAATAAAGAAAGTGTTCAGGATTTCTTCGGTGATTGGTCTTCTTATAACGGACACTCTGATGTTGGTTATTTTTTAGGATGCAGTTTTATCAGATATCTTATGAAAAGATACTCATTAAAAGATATTGCTAATATGAAATATAAAACACTCAACAAAGCATTTACAGAGTTTGCAAGTACTGTTATAGAGAAACTTGATGTTAAAGATTATAACAAGTGTTCAAATATATGGAATATGAAAACTCAACTTCTCGCTGAAACCTGGCGAAAGGAAATAGAGTGTGGCAATCGTCTTGTATTTGTTTATAAAATCAATGGTGAGTTTATAGGTGAGGGTGCATTGGTGTTAGATACGGGCGACCCTGATTACACCATACCAGAGAAAAGAGTTTATGTTTCAAGAATGATAGTGAAAAAAGAATATCAAAATCGCGGTATCGGTGGCGAAATTCTGAAATTCCTTGTAGAGAAAGCAAAAGAAATGGGGTTTTCAGAAATGACAATTGGTGTTGATAAAGATAATGTCAATGCTTTGCACCTTTATAGAAAATTTGGTTTTACTGAAGTTCTCTTTGACGGTGCAGATGAGAATGGCGAATATTTTAAGTTGATGAAGAGGATTTAAAATGATATTTGAAGAAAAGAAAGTTATATTGAAAAATGGAATAGAAGCAGTATTAAAAACACCAGAAACAGAAGATGCAGAAATGTTACTTAATTGCATTAAAACATCGTGTGGCGAAACTCCATTTTTAATGAGAGATGCTGAAGATAAGAACGATATGACAGTCGAAGATGAGGCTAAATGGATTCGCAATAAACGTGAATCAGAAAATGAACTTGTAATAGCGTGTTATATTGGTGGCGTTGTTGTAGGTAACTGTGATATTACATTTTTTAATGATGGCAAAACACATCACAGAGCAGGAATCGGTATTGCTATTATTAAAAAATATTGGAATATTGGTATTGGTTCTGCAATGTTTAAAGAACTTATAAAATTATCAGAAAATCATAAAGGGACAGAAATACTTGAATTGACTGTTGTTGAAGAAAATGAGCGTGGCAGAGCACTATATGAAAAATTTGGCTTTGAAACAGTTGCTAAAATTCCAGATGCTTATAAATTAAAGAATGGAACGTATCAGAATAAAATCTTTATGCAGAAATATTTGTAACCAGAAAAGGGTGGATTAAAATGAATTATATCTGGGAAGATTATGACCCTGAAACAATGGGGTGTGTTGAAAAATGGCTCGATAGAAAAGCTGTAAGAATGACGGGTATGGATGATGGGTTCCATGATTTTTACGAGTATTGGGCAAATGAAGAAGGATTTATTGTTGGTGAGAATTATTGGTGTAAAGTAGTTTTTGAAGATGATAAACCTTTTGCTATAATAGCGCTTAGTTTGTACGAAGGTAATATTACAATTATGGAAACCTTAGTTGCACCTAAAATGCGTGGCAAAGGTAAGGGCACAAAAATGCTCAAAGAGCTTTTAGAAAACGGAAAAGATATAATCGGGTTTAATATACAGAAAGCTGAAGCAATTATTTTTCCAAGTAATGAAGCTTCACAAAAAGCATTTTCAAAAGCAGGGTTTAAATATAAAAGTACCCATGAAGATGGCGATGCTATGACTTATGTATATGGTGATTAAAAATGAATATAAAAATAAGAAAAGCGAAAATTGGTGATGAAAAAATACTTGCCTTTATTCAGACAGAATCGTGGAAAAATGCTTTTAAGGATATTATTTCTGAAACTGTTTTGGTAGAGTGTATAAACATTACTAAAGCAGAAGAAATGTATTCGAGAGTTTTAAAAGAAAATTATGCAGAAAATTTTATTCTTGAAATCGATGGTAAGCCACATTGCATTGCCGCATGGAGCAAGGCAAGAAATTTAGCGTATTCAGATAGTGCAGAACTTATTTGTATTCATAGTCTTTGTGACAATTGGGGTAAAGGCTACGGCTCAATAATGATGAACCACATTATTAATGAAATTAAAAGTGCAGGGTTTAAAAGCGTGTTGCTTTGGGTATTTGAAAAGAATACTTGTGCCAGAAGATTTTATGAAAAGCACGGTTTTGAACTCACAGATAGAACACAGGTTTCTTATGGTGCGGTAGAAGTTATGTATTGCAAGGAAGTAAATTAATGAAAATAATTTTTAAAATTTGCTTGACCTGTAATGAATAATTTGTTAAAATAATCATACAATATATTGCAACATATATGTTGTTTGGGCTGAACAGTATGTTCCTGGTCCACCGAATGGCGGGGAATTTCCCCGCCTTTTCTTTTTAGTATTGAACGAGGTGTTTTTATGTCTGAAAATATTTTAAGTGTTTTTATTGATGAATCAGGTGATTTTGGACCTTATGAGCATCACGCTCCATACTACATAGTTTCGATGGTTTTACATGAACAATCAAAAGATATTGTTAATAACATTTCTGTTTTAGAAGCACATATGCGATATTTGAATTGTGAAGAACATATAATCCATGTAGGACCATTAATTCGAAGAGAACAGATTTATAAAAATGATTTAATGGAAGACAGAAAAAAGTTGTTTTGTGCATTATTTCATTTTACCAGAAAGTTGCCAGTTTCATATATTTCTGCAAAAGTTAAAAAAAGTGAATGTGCAGATGTTGTTGAATTAACAACAAAACTTACAAAATCTATATCTCAGATTTTGAGAGCTCAGACTAAATATTTTGAAAGTTTTGATAAAATTATAGTTTATTATGATAATGGACAAGTTGAACTTACTAAAATTCTCACTACATTGTTTAATACACTATTTAATAATGTTGAGTTCAGAAAGGTAAAACCAGCAGAATACAAGCTTTTCCAAGTTGCAGATTTGATTTGTACATTAGAGTTGTTACACGAAAAGGCAGGAACTTCTTCTTTTACACATTCAGAACTTGAATTTTTTCATTCGGTAAGAGATTTCAAAAAGTTGTATTATAAATATATTTCACAAAAACATATTTAAAGAGTAATATACAAAGGATTTTTGCAACATTTTACAAAAATCTTTCGTGAAATTACTGATTTATAGAAAAGTAGGGAGTAATATGTATAATTTCTTCGTAAATGAAACTGAAAAGCAGGGTAACTCTTTTATTATTACAGAGTCAGATTTTAATCATATAAGCAATGTTCTTCGTATGAAAACAGGTGATGAAATTCTTGTCAGCTGTAACGGACAGGCTTCGCTTTGTAAAATAGAAATTTTTTCTGATTATGTTAAGGCTGAGGTTATAGAAGAAAATTATCATAACACCAATTTGCCTATAAAAATTCATTTGTTTCAAGGGTTACCTAAAAGCGATAAAATGGAGCTTATAATTCAAAAGGCTGTGGAATTGGGCGTTGAAGAAATAACACCTGTTGAAATGAACCGCTGTGTTGTAAAAATTGAAGAAAAGAAAAAGAAGAGTAAACAAGAGCGTTGGCAATCTATTGCAGAAAGCGCCGCAAAGCAGAGCAAACGTGTTGTTATTCCTAAAGTGAATGACATTATTTCTTATAAACAATTTTTAGAGAAATCAGAAGAACTTTCAGTTCTTTTAGTGCCTTATGAAAATAAGGCTGGAATGAAAGCTACTAAAGAAGCGTTAAATGAAATTAAAGCTGGCGACACAGTCGGCATAATCATTGGCCCTGAGGGTGGTTTTGACGAAAAAGAAATAGATTTAGTAACCGAAAAAAATGGTAAAACAATTTCTTTAGGTAGCAGAATTCTTCGTACAGAAACTGCCGCAATTGCTTCTGTTACAATGTGTATGCTTTATGCAGAAATGGAATTAGGAGATTTTGACGAATGAAAGCATTACCAGTAGATTTTGAAAACAGAATGAAAAATCTTTTAGGTGATGAATTTGAAGCGTATAAAAATTCTCTTGAAGAAGAGCCTGTAAGGTCATTTAGAATTAATACAGATAAAATTTCACTTGAAGATTTTAATAAAATAAATATTTTTAATACAGAGAAAATCCCATATTCACCAACGGGATTTTACTTTGATTATGAAAAAATAGGTAATCACCCATATCACCACGCTGGTATGATTTACGTTCAGGAGCCCGGCGCAATGGCACCGGCGGAGTGCCTTACAATAGGCGAGGACTGGCTAATTTTAGATATGTGCTCTGCCCCAGGTGGAAAAAGTACTCAGCTTCGTAATAAATTGGGCGAAAACGGAATTTTAGTTTCTAATGAGATTATTCCATCACGTTGCAAAATTCTTACAAGTAACGTTGAAAGATTAGGTCTTAAAAATGTAATTACTACTTGTATGGATTCTGAGAGAATAGCAAGACTTTACCCGAAAACCTTTGATTTTATTATGGTTGATGCACCTTGCTCAGGGGAAGGTATGTTCAGAAAAGAGCAGATTGCAATTGACGAATGGAGTAAAGAAAACGTAGAAAAGTGTGCCATTCGTCAAAAAGAAATTTTAGAGAATGCTTCAAAATGCCTTAAAAATGGTGGTTACATAGTTTATGCTACCTGCACGTTTTCATTAGAAGAGAACGAAATGCTTATAGATGAGTTTTTAAGTAATCACCCTGAATTTGAACTTGTGAGAGTAAATGAAGAAGTAGAGAAAAACACTTCTGACGGTATTTTCTTTGATGGTTGTAAATGCGAAAATATTACTTTTACAAGAAGAGTTTATCCGCATAAAAATAAAGGTGAAGGGCAGTTTATGGCGCTTCTTCATAATACTGACCCAGAGGCACAAAGTAAGTTTTCAAAGAATTCAAAAAGCGATAATGTTAAAATAGATAAAACTGTTTTTGATTTTCTTGACAGTGTTCTTACTACATACGACAAAGCTTGTGTAAAAATGAATAATGATACACCGATTTATTTTAATGGTGATTTTGATACAACTAAAGCTACTGTTTATATGAAAGGTGTTACCATAGGCGAAATAAAGAAAAATTATATTCAGCCACACCACCAGTTTTTTATGGCGATGGGTGGAAGCTTTAAAAGAAAAATAGAGCTCACTTCAGAAAGTGACGAAGTAAAGAAATTTTTACACGGCGAAGAATTTGACACTACCTGTGAAAACGGATGGGCAGTTGTAACAGTAAATGGTTGTTCATTAGGTGGCGTAAAGGTAGTAAACGGCAGAGCCAAAAATCATTACCCGAAGGGGTTGAGATTAAAATGAATAAACGAAACACAACTTTAAAGCTCATATTATCTGCAATGTTTTTGGCTCTCGCCTTCGTTTTGCCTTTTTTTACAGGGCAGATTCCACAAGTTGGTGCTATGCTCTTACCTATGCATATCCCCGTAATTCTTTGTGGATTTATTTGCGGAGCACCTTGGGGACTTTTAGTGGGTGTAATAGCACCGCTTCTTCGTTCTTTTGTGCTTAGTATGCCACCGTTATTTCCCACTGCAATTTCAATGGCGTTTGAACTTGCGGCTTATGGATTTTTAAGTGGTCTTTTATATAGAGTGTTACCGAAAAAGAAAATAAATATTTATGTGTCACTTGTTTTATCAATGGTTGTTGGTAGACTCCTTTGGGGTATGGTTCAATTCTGCCTGATGGGATTTGATTTGGAAAAATTTCCGCTGTCAGCATTCTTTTCTGGTGCAGTAGTCAATGCTATACCTGGAATAATTCTTCAGATATTGCTTATTCCAGTAGTGATAGTAATTCTTGAAAAATCAAAAATCAGTGAAAAGTTAAAGTAAAAAATTAACCGATTAGATTTGTTGAAATCTAATCGGTTATTTTTTAATTTACAGTTATTCTTGTGCTTATTGTTTCACCTTTTTTTGTGTAAGGACTGTAAGCTGTAACTATTACTTTGTAAGTGCCTTTTTCTAATTTGCCAAGATTTACTGTTACATCATCGTCAGTTGCTCTTACATATTCAGAAATAACAGTTTTTTCAAAAACCTTTTTACCGTCACTATTTTTCACAGCAATTTTATAGTTTTCTGCTTCATAATATCCTTTTGCTTCAGGGAAAGAAATTATTGTTTCTTTTTCATCATTAAGCTTGTTTTTAACTTTTGATTTTTCTGGGAATTTAGGTGAAGTGTCAAGTGATTGTTGTTTAGCCCAGGTATAATCTCTCTTTGTTATATCACTTAAATTACTGAAATAATATTCATTGCCTTTAAAGAATATTCTGTTTTCTACGTCATAAAGCTTAAGTCTTACGTTGCCATCTTTATCGACTTCAACGAGCCACGCTGCAGCAGATTTTCCAGGGGCATCCTGGTCGCCTTCTATGTAGTTTAAGTTACCCATAAGTGCACCTAAAGAACCACAACCGATTGCAGTAAATTCACCTTGCCAAACGCTTCGTGGGTCGCTTGGTGAGTAGTGTGAGTGTCCTGAGAAGTCAACTACCTGAGGGAAGTCTTTTAAAACCTTTTTGATATCTAAGTCACTCCAACTTATACTGCCGTAAACTGTAAGAGTTGGACTTGGATGTTGATAAACAAATATTGGCTTTGTAGGGTCTTCATTTGTAGCATTCTGGAGTTTTTCTCTGAGCCACGCTGTTTTACCCTTAAAGGTTTTACCATTGTTATCATAAGAAACACCAATAAAGTGATAGCCGTTAATAACAATATCTGTATCAACGTCTTCACTAATCATTGTCTTGTAAACGTTATAAGCAATAGTTGGGTCGTAATCACGATAATTAATAAATTCGTGATTGCCTAAAACAGTTAAAACCTGTGTTTGAGGTCTAATATTATCTTTAATTATTCTGTTGAACATAGCGTATTCGCTTTCAGCACCGCCGCCAGCAAAGTCGCCAACAACCATTAAAGCATCAACGGTTTTATAATTCTGAAGCTCAGAATACTTATACATATCTTTAATTAAATTTGCAAGTCTTATTGCATTTGGTTGCTCTTCATTACCATCTAAGTGAACGTCAGAACAAGCAATAAAACGAAGAACAGGTGTAAAATCTTCTGGTGTTTTAATTTCTTCACCAGTAAGTCCGCTTTTATAACCTGTAAAAAGATAAACAAAGCTTATTGCAGAAGAAATGATTTTAGCAATAAGTTGTGAAAGAAAATTAGGCATAACATAACTCCTTCAAGTGTTTTTATAATATAATTTTCGATTATACCACACCTCGTTATGAAATGGAAGAGGATTTCCGAATTTTCGACTGCTTGCACACTTGTAACGTGCATACTTGCAACTAATTTAACTCTTTACAATCACTACTAAAAAATGTTATAATATAATGTAATTTAAAATCGGGTGATATTTTTTGAATCGAAAGAAATGGATTGTAAACAAGTGCGATAAAGATTTAGCAGCAGATATTGCCGAAAGCTGTGGCGTTGACCCTTTTGTTGCTTATCTTTTAGTTGCACGTGGCTTTACAGATGAATTTTTAGTTGAAAGCTTTTTATATGATACCGATATTTGTGACCCTTTTACACTTCCTGATATGGAAAAGGCTTGTGAAAGGATTAAGTCTGCTATAGACGAAGGTGAAAAAATCACGATTTTCGGTGACTATGTTGCTGACGGTGTTACATCAACGGCATTACTTTACTCATATCTTTCTGGTGCTGGTGCTAATGTTGATTATTACATACCAGACAGAGCAGGTGAAGGGTATGGTATGAACGTTTCTGCAATAGAAACATTAAAAGAGCGCGGTACAAAGCTTATTATCACAGTTGATAATGGTATTTCTGCAATAGAAGAAATAGAAAAAGCGAAAGAGCTAAAGATTGATGTAGTTGTAACCGACCACCATCAGGCTGGCGACGTTTTGCCAGATGCTGTAGCGGTAGTTGACCCACACAGAAAAGATTGCGAAATGGATTTTCGTGAGTGGGCTGGTGTTGGCGTAGCGTTCAAATTGGTCTCTGCTTTAGCTTCCCAAGACGTTTATGATTTATTAGAAGCGTACGGCGATATTTTAGCAATAGGTACTATTGCAGATATTGTAGCATTAAAAGGTGAAAATCGTATATTGGTAAGGGCTGGTCTTGCAGTTTTAAATGAAGCACTTATAAATGGCACGTTAAGAAAAGGCTTAAAGGCATTAATTGATGAGTCGGGTGCTACTAAAAATATGACTTCTATGAATGCAGCTTTTAGAATTGCACCAAGAATTAATGCTGCCGGGCGTATGGGCTCTGCAGAGAGAGCTATAAAGCTTTTGCTTACAGATGATAGTGAAGAAGCTTCACTTTTAGCATCAGAAATTTCAGAAGCAAATTCAGAGAGGCAATCAACTGAAAGCGGAATTACAGAATTTGCAGAAAAATATATTGAAAGCCATCCTGAAATAAAATTCTCTAAGGTAATTGTAGTTGATGGCGAAAACTGGCATCAGGGCGTAATTGGTATTGTTGCTTCACGTCTTTGTGAAAAATATGGTAAGCCGTGTATTGTTATTTCAAAATCAGGCGACGTGGCAAAGGGAAGTGGCAGAAGTATTGATGGCTTCTCGCTTTATGATGCACTTAGTTTTTGTAAAGATATTTTAGTGCAATATGGTGGTCATAAATTAGCCGCTGGGTTGACAGTAGAGAGTGATAGAATAGACGAATTCAGAAAGAGAATCAATGAATATGCAGAAACACTCGAAGATATTCTTCCTGTTTTAAAATTAGATTGCAAATTAAACCCTGCATCTATAAATCTTGAGATGCTTTCTGTTTTAAATATTTTAGAGCCGTTTGGTGCAGAAAATCCGCAACCACTTTTTGGTCTCTTTAATATGAAAATTACGGGTATTCAGCCGGTTGGTAGTAATAAGCATATAAGACTTACAGTTAATAAAAATGGCGTAAGCTTACCAGTTATGCTTTTCTCAGTAGCACCAGAAGGTTTTCCGTTTGCTACTTCTGATATTGTAGATTTGGCTGTAAGACTTACACAAAATGAATATATGGGTGAAGTTAAGGTAAGCATACAGGTAAAAGATATAAAATTAAGTGAAGTAGATGACGATGAGGTTCAGAAGAGTCTTTTGCTTTATGAGAGCTTCCGTCGAGGCGATACGTTGTCACCCGAACAGAAGCAAAAGCTTTTACCAGACCGTGATTTCTGTGGCTCTGTTTATAAATATTTAAGAGCAAATAACGGCTTTTCTTCTGGTGAAGAAATTTTATGCTACAGATTAGGCTTAAAAGAAGAAAAACTTCCTGCTTTGAAAATTGCCCTTGATATGTTCATAGAGCTTGGTGTTATAAATTACGAAAACGGTAAATATTTATTGCCGACAGAGTCGAAAAAAGTAGAACTCACAGAGTCCGGTATTTATAAGAGTTTATTATAATTAATTGATATTTGTTTACGAAAGGAGGAAACAGGCGTGGAGGATAGTACATCAGTAAAAATTATGTATGAAGATTTAAGAGAACAGGCAAGCAGCCAGTTTGAAGAAGATGAACTTTTAATGCTTGACAAAGCGTTCGAAGTAGCTAATGAAAAACATAAAGAACAAAAGCGTTCATCTGGCGAACCTTATATAATCCACCCTGTATCCGTTGCGAAAATTGTTCTTGATTACGGTATGGATTGTGCATCCGTAGTTGCGGCTTTGTTACACGATACAGTTGAAGATACTGAATTGACCTTAGAAGAACTTGACGAGATTTTTGGTGAAGAAATTACTCATCTTGTAGATGGTCTTACAAAACTCGGTAAAGTGCCTTTAGATATCAAAGATAAGGAAGAGCAACAAGCAGAAAACGTAAGAAAAATGCTTCTTGCAATGTCGCAGGATATAAGAATAATAATCGTAAAACTTGCCGACAGACTTCATAATATAAGAACGCTAAATTTCGTTGCACCACAAAAGCGACGTGACAAGGCCCTTGAAACACTCGAAATCTATGCTCCTATTGCTCACAGATTAGGTATCAGAGCAATGAAAGAAGAGCTTGAGGATAGAGCTATAAGCTACCTTGACCCAATAGGCTATAAAGAGATTGAAGATAACCTTTCAAGTCAGGGTAGGTCTTATAAAGAGTTTCTTGAAACTATTAAAAAACAGATTCACGACAGAGTAGCAGAAGTAGTTCCTGACGTTACTATTGAAGGCAGAATCAAGTCTGTTCACGGTATATACAGAAAAATGTATATGCAAAACAAAGAATTCAATGAAATTTATGATGTGTATGCTGTGAGAATTATTGTTGATAATACTATTCAGTGTTATGACTGTCTTGGTATTATTCACGATATGTTTACACCAATTCCAGGCAGATTTAAAGATTATATTTCTACACCGAAGCCTAATATGTACCAGTCGCTTCATACTACAGTTATCGGAAGAGCGGCTATTCCTTTTGAAGTGCAGATAAGAACGTGGGATATGCACAAAACTGCAGAGTTTGGTATTGCTGCTCACTGGAAATATAAATTAGGTCTTAATGGTACTGCTAAGTTTGAAGAAAGACTTGCGTGGATTCGTCAGCTTCTTGATGCTCAAAAAGAAGCAGATGACGTTAAAGATATTGTAAGAACAATAAAAAGTGATTTAGTTCCAGAAGAGGTATTTGTTTTCACCCCTAAAGGTGACGTTATAAATCTTCCGTCTGGTGCTACGGTTATTGACTTTGCTTACGCCATTCACTCGGCTATTGGTGCTAAAATGGTGGGTGCTAAGGTTAATGGTAAAATAGTTCCTATTGATTATCAGGTTAAAACGGGTGAGATTGTTGAGGTTCTCACCTCGTCACAACCAGGTAAAGGACCAAGCCGTGACTGGCTCACTATTGTTAAAACAAGTGGTGCAAAAACTAAAATTCGTGCTTGGTTCAAAAAAGAACGTAGAGAAGAAAATATCGCTGAAGGTAAGTTGCAGTTAGAAAGAGAAATAAGAAGAAATAAATTGCATTTTACTGATGAAGAAATGGCAACAATTATTACAAAGCTTAAAGAAAGACAGCATTGTAATACTGAAGAAGATTTCTTTGCGGCTATTGGTTATGGTGGTATTCCTATTTCAAGGCTTCTTCCTTATATTAGAGAAGAATATCATAGATTAGCTTCACAAAAACAACCTGAGCAGATTAAGGTTGTTGAAGAAAGTAAGCCTGTAAAAAGAGCAAAAGGTGAGGGCGTTATTGTTGAGGGTATTGATAATTGTCTCATAAAACTTTCACGCTGTTGTGCGCCAATTCCAGGTGATGAAATTATAGGTTTCATTACAAGAGGTCACGGTGTTTCTATTCATAAGCGTGACTGTCCTAACGTGCCACAGGTTATTGAAAATGCTCCTGAGCCATACCGCTGGGTAGATGCTTCGTGGAGTGCAGGTACTGAAACAAAAGAATTTAACGCTACTATTGCAGTTTTGTGTGAGCCGTCTGCATTTATTATGGCAGATATTGCAAATGTTTTAGCAGAAATGAGAATTATGATTAATGCAGTTAACACCCGTGGTGAAAAGGGTGGCAGAGGTACTGTATTTATCACTGTAACTGTAAGAAGCACAGATTCTCTTAACGTTCTTATTTCAAGACTTAAAAACGTTCAGGGTGTTATAGATATTACAAGGAGAACCAACTGATGAAAGCAGTAATTCAAAGAGTTAAAGAAGCCAGTGTAACAGTAGATGGTGAATTAATTTCATCTATTGAAAAAGGTTATATGCTTCTTTTGGGCGTTATGAAAGGTGACACAGAAAAAGAAGCAGAGCTTCTTGCAAGAAAAACGGCTTCTTTAAGAGTATTTGAAGATGAAAATGGCAAAATGAATTTGTCTGTTAATGACATCGGTGGCGAAATACTTGCTGTTTCACAGTTTACTCTTTGTGCTGATTGCAAAAAGGGTAACAGACCGTCCTTCATAAATAGCGAAGAGCCTGAGAATGCTAACAGACTTTACGAATATTTCTGTGAAGAGCTTTTAAAGAATGGCGTAAAGGCAGTTAAGAAAGGCATTTTTGGTGCTGATATGAAAGTCGCTTTAATTAATGATGGTCCTGTTACAATTACTTATGATACAGATTTATGGTTAGGATAATTTAGTCTATGTATATTAAAAGATTTCCTTTAGGTGACGTAGAAGCAAATTGTTATGTAATTTGCGACGAAGAAACAAAAGTCGGTGCAGTTTTAGACGTCGGCGGATTTTCTGATGTTTTATTAAATGAAATTAAAGAAGCTGGCATTGAAGAATTAAAATATATTCTTTGCACTCACGGTCACTTTGACCATATTGCAGGTGTAAAGAAACTTAAAGAATTATATCCACAGGCAAAAATTGTAATTGGCGAACAAGATGCAATTTTAACAGAGGACTCTGACAAAAATGTAGCTGACTATTTTGGTGCTTCGTTTGAAAAGTTTAAGCCTGATATTCTGGTGAAAGAAAATGACCAATTAGAAATAGGTAGTAAAAAATTCAGAGTACTTGAAACTCCTGGTCACTCTTTAGGTGGCGTTTGTTATATTTGTGATGAAGAAAAATTCGTTTTTTCTGGTGACACGCTTTTTAAACTCACAGTTGGCAGAACTGACCTCTGGGGTGGTAATCTTAATGAACTCCTTGATTCTGTTGAGAAACTTATGCTTCTTTCTGATGATTATATAGTTTACACAGGTCACAATATTTCTACTACCATTGGTAGCGAGAGAGTAAGAAACAGATATTTGAGAAAAAAGAGAATATGACGTTATTTTGTATTTCACACTCTTACCACTATGAAATTGAAAATGTAATAAGATTGTTTTTACCGTTTCAGAAAATTCTTGTTTTAAAAGAAAAAGGAGAATTTTCTGGAGATTATCTCTACACAGAAAAGCAAGAGGAAAACGGAAAAACTACACTTATTTCTGAATTTTCATTCGGCGGTAAAGAATATAAAGGTAAAAAAGAATATTTTAATATAACAGACGGTGAGGCCGAGCTTTATTTAGCGGGTATGGTTTTAGAGCAATTCATAAGTGAATTTAACTTTAAACCAAACTGGGGCATTGTTACAGGTGTTCGACCATCAAAGCTTATGGCGACTATTATAAATGAAGTGGGCGAAGAAAAGGCGGTCAAGCGTTTCGTAGAAAAATACCTTGCAAAGCCTAACAAAGCAGAGCTTGCATTTAATGTTGC
This sequence comes from Acutalibacteraceae bacterium, assembly GCA_045592285.1. GTDB lineage: Bacteria > Bacillota > Clostridia > Oscillospirales > Acutalibacteraceae > DTU089. The sequence continues at coordinate 13,646 of JAZNUL010000012.1, read as the reverse complement.
AAAAATGGAAGAAAAAATTATAAATTCAGCAGATGGTGATTCTTTTAGTTTATATATTTCTATTCCATATTGCCCTACAAGGTGTAGTTATTGTTCTTTTGTTTCTCATTCAATTTCTAACGAGAAAGCAAGAGATTTAATTCCGCAGTATGTAGAAAAACTTTGTGAAGAGTTAAAAGCTACAGCAGAACTCGCAAAGAAAAATGGACTTTATTTAAAAAGTGTTTATTGGGGTGGCGGTACACCTACAACTTTAACTCACGAGCAATTAGACGTAATTTTAACTGAAATAGAAAAGAAATTTGATTTATCAAGATGTATCGAATATACAGTTGAGGCGGGCAGACCCGACACAATAACAAAAGAAAAGTTAGAAGTTCTAAAGAAACATAACGTAAACAGAATAAGCATTAACCCACAGACATTTAATAATTCTGTTTTAAAAGAAATCGGCAGATGTCACTCTGCTGAAGAAACTGCCCAGAAATATAAATTAGCACGGGAAACAGGCTTTGATGTAATAAATATGGATTTAATTGCAGGACTTCCTACTGATACTGTTGAGGGCTTTAAAAACAGTATTGAAAATGCACTTTCTTTAAATCCTGAAAATATTACCGTTCATACGTTGTCTTTGAAAAGGTCATCTACTATTGTTACTGAAGATGAAAAGAGTGGACTCGATGCCACTATTACAAGTGATATGGTCGAGTATGCAAATTCTCGTCTTACAGAGTGTGGATATAAGCCTTACTATATGTATCGTCAGAGTAAATCTTTAGGCAACTTAGAAAACGTTGGCTGGTGTAAAGAAAATAAAGAATGTTACTATAACGTTTATATGATGAGCGAGTGCCAGACTGTTTTATCAGTTGGTGCGGGTAGTGTAACAAAGCTAAAAGAACCAGACGGAAAACAAATTGAAAGAATTTTTAATTTCAAATTCCCGTTTGAATATATTTCTCGTTTTACAGAGCAAATAGAAAGAAAAGACAGAATAAATACATTTTTCAAGGAATATCCTATTAAAAGGAGTTGAATTTTTATGTCTAATATCAATAATAATCTTCAGTACATTCAGCAGAAAGCAAACAGTCCAGCTACGTTTGTTGAGCTTTGCGAGGGCAGATATAACAGAATTATTGAAACAATAGCAAAGAAAGTAGCAGAAAACGAAAAGATTGAAATTATTATGCTTGCAGGTCCAAGCTCTGCAGGTAAAACAACAACTGCAAAAAAAATGAGAGAAGCATTAAAGAAAAATGGTGTTAACAGTTATGCTATTTCTCTGGATGATTTTTATCTTAATAACTGTGATGCTCCGCGCTTCCCTGATGGTACACCTGATTTTGAAACTGTTCACGCTTTAGATATCCCATTCTTTTATGAGGTGATGAAGCAGATTTTAGAAACTGGTGAAGCAGATATTCCTGAATTTGACTTCTTAACAGGAAAAAGAAAAGAAGAATTTAATCACATTAAAATTCAAGATAGAGAAGTTATTATTGTTGAGGGACTTCACGCTCTTAATCCTATTATTACAAAGGAATTGCCGAGTGATAGACTTTTTAAAATCTACATAAACGTATCTTCAAGAATTTATGACAATGGCAAAGAAATCGTGCTTAATAAACGTAATATGCGCTTTGTCAGAAGACTTGTAAGAGATTATAATTTCAGAGGCAATTCTGTTGAAAGAACACTCGAAATGTGGGTGACTGTACGTTATGGTGAAGATACGTATCTTTTCCCATACAGACATAATGCAGACGTTAAAATAAACACAATTCATCTTTATGAAACCTGTGTTTTAAAAGATACTGCAATAAAGCTTCTCAAAGAAGTAAAAAGTGACTCTGGTTTTTATAAGGAAGCACAAAGACTTATAAGAAATCTTGAAAAATTCCCGAGTATTGATAAAAAATATATTCCTGAAAATTCACTTATGAGAGAGTTTGTTAAATTCTAAGGCGGTGACTTAATTGGCTAACGAAAAAGCTGTAAAAAAACAAAATGTGCTTAATGGTGCTATGGTTTTAGTTGTGGCAACGGCGCTTGTTAAGATTATAGGTGCGATTTATAAAATTCCACTTACTGGTATTATCGGCTCATTGGGTCGTGGTTATTTTGCATCTGCTTATAATATTTATACACCAGTTTATGCTATTTCTATGGCAGGGCTACCTGTTGCGGTTTCTGCAATAGTTTCAAAGAACGTTGCACTCGGTAAATATCGTGACGTAAAGCAAGTGTTTAAAGTAACGTTCCCGTTGTTTTTAGGTCTCGGCGTAATAGGAACGGCATTTTTAATGTTGTTCGCAAATTATTACGTAACGACAATAGCACTTTCGCCACTTTCTATTTATGCAGTTTTCTGCATTGCTCCTTGTGTGCTTTTCTGTTGTATTATGAGTACCTATCGTGGTTATTACGAAGGTCTTAACAATATGTATCCAACGGCGATTTCTCAGGTGCTTGAGTCTTTAGGTAAGCTTATTTTTGGTCTTACACTTTCATATATTGCACTCGATTATGCTACAAAACAGGTTGAGGCAACAGGTTCTGTTTTTGGCTTTAAGGTAGAAACCGAAGCAGATGGAGCTATTGTTTATGCTCTTGCTGCTGCAGGTGCAGTTTTAGGTGTTACCTTAGGTACTGTAATGGGTACGGTTTACGTTGTTATAAAGCATCATTTTAAGAAAAACAGTGACGGCATAACACACGAAATGCTTATTAATTCGCCATTGGCACAACCTAAAAAATCAACAATGAAAGATATTATTGCAATAGCTGTGCCTACTGCAATAAGTTCTCTTGTTTTAAACGTTACAAACTTTATAGATGCGGCGATGATTCAGAATAGACTCGAATCTGTTGTTGCAGGACATTACGATGTTATTATGGGGCTTTATGGTGACTCCATAACTTCTGCTGAAATTGCAAGAAAAAATATTCATACGTTCCTTTATGGTGCTTATGACACTACGCTCGATTTAAGAAACTTAATACCTACTATAATGATGACTTTAGGTGTAAGTGCCATTCCGATTATTTCTTCTGCAATGGCAAAAAAAGATTTTAAGCTTGCAGGAAATACAATAAACACTATTTTCAGAATTTGTATGTTGTTTGCATTACCAGCAGGTGTTGGCTTCTTTGTGCTTGCAGAGCCTATTTACACACTTCTTTACAAAGGTAGTGCAAATGAGTCTGGTATTGCAGTTGCGGCACCAGTACTCGCTCTTTATGGTCTTATGATGGTTATTTTAACAATATCATCACCACTTACAAATATTTTACAGGCTATAGGCAGAGCAGACGTACCTGCAAAAGCTTTAGCATTAGGTTGTGTTATTAAAATCGGTCTTAACTATGTTTTGATTGGTATTCCTGAAATAAACATAAAGGGTGCAGTTTTCGGTACAGGAATGTTCTATTTGTTCTGCATTATTTATGATTATATAGTTCTGAAAAAAGAAACGGGAATTAAGCTTGACTGGAGTAAGGGTTTTATAAAACCTCTCATTTCTTCAGTGCTTTGTGGCGTTGCAGCCTGGGGTGGTTACGAGCTTATAAGCACATATTTAGTATTCGGTGCACCGGATAGCAGATTAAACGGCGAAACACTTGCTTGTATCATTTCAATAATAATTGCAGTAGTTGTTTATGCAGTTTGTATACTCGTTTCTAAAACAATTGTAAAAGATGATATTTTAATGCTCCCAAAAGGAGAAAAAATCGCAGAAATACTTGAAAAATATAAACTTTTAGGGTAAAATATACCTATTGTATAAGGACGGAAAAATATGTCAGTAAATTTTGAATTCAAAGAAAATTATACATTCAATGACCTTGTTGAGATTGTGAAAATACTTCGTTCACCAGGGGGATGCCCTTGGGATATGGAACAAGACCACAAATCAATAAGAGAAGATTTCTTAGAAGAAACTTATGAAGTGTTAGAAGCTATCGACACAGAAAATAAAGTTCTCTTAGAAGAGGAATTGGGCGATGTACTTTTACAGGTAGTATTTCATGCTCAGATTTCAAAAGAAGATAATGACTTTGATATAAATAACGTTACTGATGGAATCTGCAAAAAGCTTATTATTCGTCATCCACACGTTTTCTCAGATGTTACTGTAAATAGTACAGAAGAGGTTTTAAGTAACTGGGATGATATTAAAAGGCAGACAAAGAGCCAGGAGACACAAAGTGTGGCTATGGCGGCAATTCCAAAAACTTTTCCAGCACTTATGAAAGCTCAGAAGGTTCAGAAAAAAGCAAAAAAAGCTGGTTTTGACTGGCCAGATGCCGAGGGTGCTTTTAATAAGGTGCTTGAAGAAACAGAAGAGCTTAAAGAAGTATTTAATTCTGACAATAAAGACAGAATCGAAGATGAACTTGGTGATTTACTCTTCTCAGTAGTAAATGTTGCTCGTTTTTGTGACTGTAATGCAGAGAGTGCATTAGAAAGAGCTACTATGAAATTTATGAGAAGATACACTGAAGTTGAGCGTTTAGCAGAAGAAAAAAACATAGATATGAAAACTTCTTCTATCGAAACACTTGACAAACTTTGGGAATCTGTTAAAATGTTAGAAGATTGATAGTCCAAATTGAAGGCAGAAATAAAATTTTATGTTTTTGTCTTTTGGTAATAAAATCAATTATTATAATTGGAGGATTTTAAAATGAACAAAACAGATTTAGTAAATGCAGTAGCAGCTAAAGGTCTCACAAAGAAAGATGCAGCAGCAGCTGTAGACGCAGTTTTCGGTGCAATCGAAGGCGCTCTTGTTAAAGGTGACAAAGTTCAACTTATCGGTTTCGGTACATTCGAAACACGTGAAAGAGCAGCTAAAGAAGGCCGTAACCCAAGAACAGGCGAAACAATCAAAATCGCTGCAACAAAAGTTCCTGCATTCAAAGCTGGTAAGGCTCTTAAAGACGCTGTTAAATAAGTTTTACTTATTAAATAAGAAACAGAGAAGTGAAAACTTCTCTGTTTTTTATTTTATAAACACTTGAAATTTTTATTAAAAGTATATACAATAGGGTTGTTAAATTTTTAAGTAAGTGAGATATGGCTATGAAGTATTTAAATGAGCATTTTAAATTAGTTGAAGAAAAATTAGAGCTTCCTAAGGAAGCTGTTGAATTATTTGAGCGTATTGCTTTGAAAATTGAGAAGAGCGATAGCTTTTCAAAAAGATTTCAGGCTACACTTGATAAGTATATGACACCAGAAGCACACGATTTTGGTGATATGTGCGATGATATGAAAAAACTTGCATTCCTTTACAGAGTTAAAGAATATAGCTTAACTTTTGTTTGGCTTATTGTTGCAAGTGAAAAAATGCTTGAGCTTTACAGAGAAAAGGGCATAAGCGAAGATATTTACTGGGATACAATTATGGACTTAAAATATAAGTTCAAAGAATGTGTTGAATGTAAAGATGTTTACGGTACATTCGTTGGTGGATGGAATACAGGATTTTATAATCTTAATCGTTTTGCATTAGGTCGTTTTCAATTTGAATATTCTACCTTTGGTGCGGCTGATGAATTCACAACAAGCGCTGGCATTAAAATTAAAAGAGGCGACAAAACAGTTGGTTTCCATATCCCATCAAGTGGTGTACCACTTACAGATGAAGTTCGTTTTGATGCTTATAAAAAGGCTTATGAGTTCTTTAAAGACCAACGCCGTGAAGATGGTCTTATAATCTTTGAATGTGGCTCTTGGCTTCTTTATGAGGGCAATAAAGAGATTTTACCAGAAAACTCAAATACAGTTAAATTTATTAACGATTTTGAGCTTGTAAGAAGTGAAGCAAAAGATAAATTTAACGATGCTTGGAGAATTTTTGCAAAATCAGGCTATAAAGCACCTAAACATTGGTATGATGACACATCAATGAGAAGAGCATTCAAAAACCACGTTCTCGCTGGTGGTAAAACTGGTAGTGGTAATGGGGTTATTGTGTTTGATGGAGAGAAAATAGTTAGATAGGAATTAGGAAGTAGGAAATAGGAATTAGGAAGTAGGAAATAGGAATTAGGAAGTAGGAATTAGGAAGTAGGAATTAGGAAGTAGAAACAAATAAAAATATATGCATTCTATCATTTGAAGTTTTTCATAAACTAAATATGATAGAATGCATTTTATTTTATAAAATCTATTTCCTAATTCCTACTTCCTAATTCCTGAATTTAAAGCTTCACTTTAAATTCCTGAGGCAACTTATTCTCTGGAATAAAGCAAAGAGAAGTGTCACCAGTTGAAGTGTAGAACGTTACAAAATAACCACTGTCTGTAGAATCTTGTTCATACGCTGTGTAAGAGTATCTCAAGAGCTTTTCAACGTCTTTTATATCGTTAGTAATGTAACCGTCAAACATCTTGTCTATAGTGTTGCTGTAACGAATCCACGGGTCGCTAACGGGGTTGCCGTGCTCATCAAGTGAAACGTAAGATGTTGAAGTGTAGGTTGTAATAAAATATCTTGAAAAATATTTTTGAGTAGAACCCTCTTGAGCATAAGTTCCGTTGTAACAAACGTCAGCTTTAAGAATTTCAGCAGAAACAAAGTCTGGTGTCTTTATAAGGTCGTTGTAAAGTTTGAACTTCTTTAAAAGAGAAATTGTTTCTGTCATATCATCAGTAATTACAAAGAACGGGGTTGGATTATAAAAGCTTGAAGTGTAGAGCTCTACCTGGTCAGAAGAATAATCGCAAAGGTCAAAGTGTGTCTTTGGCTTTTCTTTTTTAGTGGTTTCTTTGTCAGATTCATTAGTGTTTGTTTCTAATGTAGCCCAATAAGCTGAGTAGAAGTCACCTTCAAATTTCATAAATGCAACAGGGCAACTGTCTGGGTAATATTTATTTGTAACAGAACGCTTTGAAAGGTCGTTGTAAAGTGCTGTTAAAAGCTTTGCTCTGTCTTTTTCTGAAAGTGTACCATAGAAATAAGAATCTAAATATCTTGAGTAAATGCTGACAGTTGAAGAAGAATCTCTTAAACAGAATTGAGCATTAGAAACAGCTTCTTCACTTGCTGAAAGGCGAATGCCTTCCTGAGGTTTCGGGAACTTAATTTCACCTTTGAAGAGTGTGTCTAAAGAATTTTTAAAGTAATTACTTTCTTCTAAATAAAGAACAGCTTTGTAAGCTTCTGGGGAAACCTTATCAAAATTACGTTTGAAGGTAGAGCCATCCTTTAATGTGTAAGTAAATTGAATATTGTTGCTGAGTGTTGCATCTTCAACATCTGTATTCGCAATAAGTTTATGTGCTTTAATAGCAGATTTTATATCTTCAGAAGAAGTTAATTCGCCAGTTAACACATTAGTTGCAGGAATATACTGGAAGTTGTTGTCTGAGTACCATCTGTCGCCTTCACCAAATAAGCCGTAGCCGGTTGTTTCACCGACAATAGTTACAGAAACGCTTTTGATTTTTGCTTCTTCAGGAATTTTTTCAGAAAAGCCGAAAAGACCTGTGTTCATAGAAACAACAAAGAGAGAGACTGCAACAAGTCCAACAGGTAATTTGTAAAGGCCACGAACGAATTTCTTTAAATCTCTTAAAACTGCAAGTTCAAGACCTAAGTGGATTAAAATAAAGCTGATAGCACCTATAATAATACCAACTAATAGTTTACTTGAAACTGATACAACAAGTGCGAAAGCAAAGAATGCAGCAAGTAATGAAACAAAGGTGTTTAAAATTCTGTTTGTACCAATAAATCCTGCAATTTCTGCTTTGCGTTTATTAAATAACTTAATACCTAAAAAAGCAATAGCAGCAATTAAAATAACCCAGAGAATAATATTTGTGAAGTCAGGGCTTTCAATAATTTGTTTCACGCCTTCTTTTGTTTCTTCTCTTTCGATTATTGAGAAATCTGAGAGTTGTTTTTTCATAAAGAAAACAGGGCTTAAAAAATTGAATTGTTCAGAAAGAGTTGCAACGTATGAGTTATCCCAGCTATCATTATTAGCAGGAACAAAGTCAAAGCCATAAGGGTTGCCGTAAAGGAATTTTGCCATAACAGACTGAACTCCGAAGAGGAGAATATCTGGTAAAAAGAGAATTACAGAAGAGAATACACCAGCTTCAAAAACTGTGCCGACACAAGAGAATATAGTTGCTGTAATTGTAAAAGCAGAAATTGAAACAATTAAGAATGTGAATAAATACAAAAAGAATGTTTTAAAAACTATTCCAGAAAAACCTAAAACAGCAAGATTTAAAATAAGTGTAATAAATAAAGGTATAAAAGTTGAAATTGAAAGAAGTGTTATACCAGCTAAGTATTTACCTAAAAATAATCTTGTTCGTGTTATACCAAGGCTGTAGTAAACGTTAACTTGTTTTTTAGAGGTAATAAAATTAAACATACAAATAGCCATAGCAAGACCTGCAAGAGCCACTAAAACAAGTGTTGGCATAACAAGCTCTTCACCTGCACCGAAAAAGAAAGAAAGATATTTGCTGGAAGATGAAATGTGGCCGATTTGTTCGCCGTTCTGGTTATAAAGAACCTGTTTTGAGAGAATTTCAACGCCTGTAAAGAATGTTACAAAAAAGGCAAGAACGCCAAAATTTGCAAGGGCAGGTAAAATAGGTAAGCCCTTAAGACCGGTTTTATATGTATGAGAAAATACATTAGTAAAGGATTGATTTGTAGTCATAGTCTTCTCCTTTCATCTCCTGCATAAATATTTCTTCAAGAGAGAGGTTAATCTTTTCAGTAACGTCAGGTTTTAAGGCAGCAATCTGCTTTTCTACTTCTTCAGTGTTACCGTTTACTGTAAAGAGTGCAAGTTGACCATCTTTAATAAGGTTTTCGCAAGGAATACCACTGAATTCATCAAGAGTAAATTGTCTTGCGAATGCAAGTCTGAATTTTGTTTTGCCGTAAGAAAGGTCGCTTACAGCACCTGTAACAGAAATCTTTTTACCGTTTATAATGCCTATATGGTCGCAAAGGTTTTCTAATTCTTGTAAATTGTGAGAAGAAATAATAACGGACATATTATTTTCTTTAATAGCTTCTTTTAAAAGACCTTTCATGAAAATTCTTTTTTGAGGGTCAATTCCGTCAAAGCTTTCGTCAAGAAGCAAGAGTTTAGGGTGAGTAGAAAGAGCTAAAACCATCTCTGCTTGTCTTTGCATACCTTTAGAGAAACCGTTTATTCTTTTTGTTGGGTCTAAGCCAAAAGCTTCAGTTAATTTATTAAAAGTGTCATAACTGAATCTTTTGTAATAGCCGTTATAAAAATCAGCCATTTTCTTCATAGTAGCATATGCGCCAAAATAAAGGTCATCTGGCATAAAGAAAATTTCTTCTTTTTTTATTTCGTTGTCAAAAATGGGTTCGTTATCAAATAAAACCTCGCCGTTTTCCGGTTTATAAATACCGGCAATGTTTTTTAAAAGCGTAGTTTTACCAGCACCATTGTAGCCTACAAGACCATAAACACTACCGTCCTCAACGGTGAGTGAAATATCTTGTAAAGCGGTAAACGTACCGAATTTTTTAGTTAAAGATTTAACCTCTAACATTGTGTCACCTGACTTTCTGTTTTTATATATTCATTTTAGAGTGAGTGTATTCGAACCAAATATGCCTTAAATGTCCGATTTCACGCACCTTTTATATTTTTTTGTCTTGAAATACGAGAGTATTCCTTCGTAAATGTAATCCAAAATGCACGTAAACTCGGACATTTCAGGTTCTGCGAAGTTTAATACTTGGCAATTTTTTCTGTAACAAGGCAAAACTCGCAGGAATACTGACGTATTTCAAGAGTTTTAACGATGTTACGGGGAAAAGTGACTGTATTAAACCATATCTGGTTCGAACACACTCACTCTAATTGAAAAAAAGAAAAATGTCTATATATTTATAAGATGTTTTCGTGCTACAAATTGTTGCATTTTATTTTATATTTTGATTTTACAATTATTTACAGCGTATTGCAATACAGTTTACTGTTTCTTAACATATCTTAATAATTTTGTAATAAACAATCGTGAAAAATGTTTGAATTAATTGACAAAAAATAGCAATTTTGTTATATTAAAAATGTATATAATTAGAGTTATTCTGTTGATAAGGGTGATATATATGAAGAAAATAATCGCAGTACTTATTATATTGTCACTTGTGGTTACAGCGTTAGCTGTGCCGGCAAGTGCGGCGTGGTCAATAGTTGACACTACCTTTGCAGTTGCTTCAGACTTGCACTACGAATTGCAAGAGGAAGAGCTTGAGTGGTTCTCAGAAGACCCGATTTTTGGCTACGCTAATCGTAGAGCTGCTATGGAAAATGAAAGTAGATATATTATTGATGAATTTTTAAATCAATGTGCCGAAAACAATAAAATAGAATTCGTTTTAATTCCTGGTGATATTTCTAATGAAGGCAGAGCAGTTAAAGAGCAACATTTAGAAATAGTTGAAAAATTCAGAAAATTCGAGCAGGAAACAGGTAAACAGATTTACGTTATAAATGGTAACCACGATGCTGGTAAGGGTGAAAAAGAAGGCGAAACAAGTCTTGAGGAATTCAGAGAAATTTATTATGAATTTGGGTTTAGTGAAGCTCTCAGCACAATGGAAGGTAATTTATCTTACACAGCAGACTTAAATGAAAAATATCGCCTTATAGCTTCAGATAGCTGTGATATTAACCGTTCAACAGGTGACGGTATGACAGATGACAGAGTGCAGTGGGTTGTAGATGAAGCAGAAAAAGCATACGCTGACGGCAAATACCCAATTCTTATGATGCACCACAACCTTTTAGACCATATGCCAATTCAAGGTCTTTTAAGTAAAGATTTTATTGTAAGAAATCATATTTCTACAGCAGAGAAATTTGCAAATGCTGGTATTAAAATGGTGTTTACAGGTCACGAGCATTGTAGTGACGCTAACACCTACACAAGCTCAAAGGGTAACCAGATTACAGACTTTGCTACAACAGCTCTTACAATGTACCCATTACAATACAGAATTGTAGAAATGTCTGATGAAGTTATTAATTACGATATTGCAACTATTGAAAAAATAGAAGCAGAAAAACTTTTAACTGACGTTAAAGGCTACACACCTGAGCATATTGCTGAGATGAATAAGGGGTTAAACGCATACTCTAAAAAGTTCCTTAAAAATGGTGTTGAGTGGCGTCTTGAACGTGGTTTTCAGGATGAGCAGTTAGGCATTGATAAAGGCGCATTTTACTATGATATAGTAAGAAAAGCAGTTGATGCTTTAAACGATATTCTTAACACACCTCTTTACGGTGAGGGTGGTGTTCAGGAAATGGCTAAGGCTAAGGGTATAGACATTCCTGACAGTGATTACGTTGACGGTTGGGACGTTGCAACAGAATTAGTTTCTGCTCACTATGCTGGTGAAGAAGATTATCCTTTAATGGATAGAGACGTTACGATTCTTTTAAGAACAATGTGCCTTATTTTAGACACAGAGCTCGCTATGATTACCGAAGAAGAGTTGATGGCGGCAGCAACTGCTATAACTGCTCTTTACGGCTCAACTCCACCAGATGATTTGGCAAAGAAGTTAGAACTTGATTTAGGTATCTCTCACGGTGCACAGTGCTTCCTTTTAGCAATTGCAACACCACTTTTAGATTGCTTTGCAAATGACGATGAGGTAGCAGATAATGTGGGCTCAATTAAAGGGTATGCAAGAACTGGCTCTGCAGATAGCTTTATAAACGTTACTCAGTCAATGCAGGTTACGTTAGATAAAATTTATGAAACTCTTATGATGATTTTTACCTTTGTGTTCAGAGGTATGGATTATATTAAGGGGTAAAATTTAAGGAGAGAAAATAATGATATTATCAGATAAAACGTTAATGAAAATGATAGAAAATAAGGAGCTTATTGTAGAACCTTTAGAAAAGGAACAGATACAACCTGCAAGTGTTGATATTCGTTTAGGTAATACATTCAGTATTGTAGAAGATACTTCAACAGGTATTATAAATTTAGAAAATGAAATTAAATATAAAACTATAACAACTGATTCATACATACTTTTACCTAATCAGTTTGTTCTTGCAACAACTATGGAATATTTTGATTTACCAGACGATTTAACAGCTTTTGTTGAGGGAAGAAGCTCTTTAGGCAGAATGGGTTTATTCATTCAAAATGCTGGTTGGGTTGACCCTGGCTTCAAAGGTGAAATAACACTTGAACTTTACAATGCTAACAGATGTGCAATTGAGCTTAAAGCTGGTAGACGTGTAGGTCAACTTGTTTTTGCAAAAATGGATGATACAGCACTTAACCCGTACAATGGCAAATACCAAGGTCAAAAGGGTGCAACAGGCTCAAGAGTGTTTATGGATAAAGAAGTGAAATGATAGTACAAGTAGATAATTATGAGCAGCTTAATATTTGTTGTGAAATAATACAGAAAAGTTTTTTAACTGTTGCAGAAGAGTTTGGAATAACCAAAAACAATTGTCCGTCATATACAGGGTTTATTACCATTGACAAATTGAGAAAACAGTTCGATGAAGATAAATTGATGTTTTTATATTATGACGGTAATATTCCAGTTGGATATTTTTCGCTTTCAGAATGCAGTGATGGTGAATGGGAATTGAATAATCTCGCTGTTTTGCCAGAGTTAAGACATTTGGGAATTGGCAAATCGTTAGTTGACTTTGCAACAGAAAAGATTAAAGAAAATAATGGTAACAAAATATATTTAGGAATAGTAGAAGAGAATGTAAGACTAAAGAAATGGTATGAAAAGTTGGGTTTTGTACATATAGGTGTAAAGAAATTTGAGAATTTACCATTTACAGTTGGATTTATGAAAAAAAGAATAAAATAAGAAAACGGACAATTCTCATAAAAAGAGAGTTGTCCGTGTTTTTTTATCATTTGCGAAGCAACTTCATTACGAAGTAACTTCATTGTGTAACACTTCATTTGTCGTAAGACAACTTCATTCATTTATATCTTATGAAGTTCGGCAAAACCGAAATGAAGTTTGCTAAAAATAGCAAAATGAAGTTATATCCTGACGGATATAAATGAAAAAACTCATTCCGAAGAATGAGTTTTTGGTGACCCGGACGAGAATCGAACTCGTGTTACCGCCGTGAAAGGGCGGTGTCTTAACCGCTTGACCACCGGGCCATATTGTGAAGAACTTAGTTCTTCTATATTTAACACTCCAGCAGGTAAGAAAGTTGACTTGGTAGCGGAAGTGGGACTTGAACCTACGACCTGCCGGGTATGAACCGGACGCTCTAGCCAACTGAGCTATTCCGCCATATATATGAAAACAACAAACTCACCAGCTGAAAGAGTGGTGTCGCTCTCAATTGAGCATAGTGATTATATCGTGAAAGAGTGTATTTGTCAATAGTTTTTTTCAAAAAAAATTAAAAAATTAAAACTTTTTCTTTTTTTTAAATAAAAACCCCTTGACAATGCTTTATTTTATATGTATAATATGCCTTGCATTTGCGGATGTAGCTCATCTGGTAGAGCGCCACCTTGCCAAGGTGGAGGTAGCGAGTTCGAGCCTCGTCATCCGCTCCATTTTGCGCTGGTAGCTCAGTTGGATAGAGTGACTGGC
>JAZNUL010000011.1:0-15238 GCA_045592285.1 Acutalibacteraceae bacterium | reverse complement strand
TGGAGTTGTCTTCCTAAGACCGCTTGGCCTCTGACTTTACCATTGCCGCTGTTTCTCCCTGCAGTATTGATAGTCCCTATATTCAGATTCCCGATCTGGTATCCTATAACCATTATTTTGGCTGGTATGGCGGTGATACTTCCATGAATGGTCCTTGGTTCGATAAATTCCACCAGAAACATCCAAATATTCCGATTGGTTGTAGTGAATATGGTTGTGAGGCACTTAACTGGCACACATCTAACCCATCTCAAGGTGACTACACTGAAGAATATCAGGCGTATTATCACGAAGAGCTTATTAAACAACTCTTTACACGTAAATATATGTGGGCTACTCACGTATGGAATATGTTTGACTTCGGTGCTGACGCAAGAAACGAAGGTGGCGAAAACGGTCAGAACCACAAAGGTCTTATGACATTTGACCGTAAATATAAAAAAGATGCTTTCTATGCATATAAAGCTTGGCTTTCAGATGAACCATTCGTGCATATCTGTGGTAAGCGTTATGTTGACAGAGTTGAAGAAACAACTAAAGTTACTGTTTACTCTAACCTTCCAGAAGTAGAACTTTTCGCTAATGGCGTTTCATTAGGAAAGAAAAAAGCTGATGACCGTTTCTTCTATTTTGACGTTCCAAACAGTGGTGAAACAAAATTAGAAGCTGTTGCTGGCGAATGTAAAGATGAAAGTGTAATTAAGAAAGTTGACACATTCAACGAAGAATATCGCTTAAAAGAAAAAGGAGCTATTCTTAACTGGTTCGACGTTACTGCTCCAGAAGGCTACTTCTCTATTAACGATAAACTTTCTGAAATCTTTGAAAGCAAACGTGCAAAGCTCGTTGTTGCACTCTTTGGTATAAAGCTTTTAAAGAAGATGAAAGCAAACAAAAAAGGCAAAGACGGCGAAAAGAAAAGCGGCGGCTTTGACATTAACTTAAAATCTATGGGTGGCAGTATGATGCAGATGCTCGGTGGCTTCTCAATTCTTCGTATGTCATCTATGTTAGGTATGGCTAATATTACTGTTACTAAAGAAGAGTTATTAAAAGTTAACTCTCAACTTAACAGAGTTAAAAAACCTAAGAAATAATTAATTTGTAATCAATCATTTAATCTCTCCTTATAGGCGAAAGCCTAAAAATTCTCATCCCTCAAAATGTAACGGCGTAGTTTGTTATAAACTACGCCGTTACGCTTTTATGTATTTAATTTTAATCGTCCTTAATTCCAAACATAAGTTTTAAAATACCTTTAAATATTTTAGGACTCTCTAAAACGACAACTTTCATAAAATCACTCCTTAATATGCTTTACTACATATTATGAGAATTTAATAAATTGGTTACAGTTGCCATTCTTTAATATTTTTTACTTCATTGAACATTGTGACATAACTTAAGTGACGGCTCTCGTGAATATCACCTTTTTCAAGAGCATCAAGAATTTTACAACCCTTATCTACTGTGTGGGTACAACTCGAAAAACGACATTTACCTAAATACTCTGAAAATTCAGGAAAACAATATGGTAAATCGTCTTTCATAATAAGCTCACCGCTTTCGATATCCAACGAAGAAAAACCTGGTGTATCAGCAACATAAAAATCATTTACTTTATGAAGTGTAACGTCACGGGTTGTGTGTCTACCTCTACCAAGTTTACTACTGACCTCACCTGTTTCAATAGAAAAACGGGAATCAATGCAATTTAAAAGTGATGATTTGCCTACGCCTGTATTACCTGTAAACACAGTAATACCGCCTTTTATCATCTCTTTGACTTTTTCTACACCCTCGCCTGTCTTACAACATACTGAGCAAACATCCAAGCCAGCCTTTTTATAGATTTCTTCAAGTTCTTTAGTATCACCCAAATCACTTTTTGAAAAAACAATGCACGGCTTGATATTTTTGCTTACGGCTATTGCTGTGAGTCTGTCGATAACCAAAGTACTGGGAACAGGCTCTTTTACAGATGAAACAATAACAAGCGTATCAACATTTGCGACAGGTGGACGAATAAGAAAGTTTTTTCTTTCTAAAATATCATCAATAGTATTTTCACCATTTTCACGAACAGTAATAGTTACATTATCACCTGCCAAAGGTGATATTTTTTTCTTTCTAAAAGCACCTCGTGCTTTACATTCATAAATATCACCGTTGGCTTCGATATAATAAAACCCACCGATTCCTTTAATTATAATTCCGTTTAATTGTTTTTCTGCCATTTATCAGTTCATACCTTCTAAATCATTTGAACCATTACCATCATCAACAGGTGTATCGGTTGCACCTTTTGAAACAGTAAGAACAATAGTTGTCGCTGTATCTACGTGTGGTGCTGACAAATATGTCGGAGACTGTGCTATAACAGTGCCAGCAGGTTCACTGCTTAATTCACGATTAATCTGGATAGTTCTGTAACCTGCATTGTTTAAAATATTAATTGCTTCTATCTCATTTAATCCGATGACATCTTTATAAAAAGCAACTGTATGTGTTTTGGAATTTGTAATTCTTACGTTATCTTTTGTGAAATCACCAACTGCTTCATAATAAAGACAATTATCGAGATAAATATTGATTTTCGCATCATTTGCTTTACCTTTTACAGTTATAGCATAACTTGAATGTGCATCTGTATCAATATCCTGATTAAATGTTTCGTTGCCATCAACTGTTGCAGTTACATTAATCACGCCAACTTTTGGAAGCTGAATGTTTATTTCTGTTGAAGTGTAACCACTACTTACAGTAATGATAACCTCGTCACCTTTTCTTACTGGTGAACCATCTGCTGGTGATTGACCTACAACAAAATTCTCACTAATACTACTATCAACTGTTTCAATTTTAGAAACAACAAGACCATTTTTATCAAGTATAACTTTTGCTTCATCCAAAGATTTGCCTTCTAAATCTGGCATTTTAAACTGACTTTCAGCACTTGTATCAACGGCGTAATAAACTGTAATTGTAGAACCTTCAATTACGCTTGTGTTGGCGCTCGGATTGGTACTGATAACTTTACCGACCTCAATTACATCATTTTCTGTCGCCTGTAATTTAACAATAAAGCCCATAGCCTCTAAAGTATCACGAGCCTGTTTATAATTTTTGTTTACTAAATCAGGAATAATCTTGCCTTCACCCGATTTTGCAACATATAATTTTATTACACCATCTTTAGCTATTGTATCGCCTGCTTTAGGGTCCTGATCTGTAACAACACCCTCTTCATAATCTGAAGATGATACATAAACTATTTCAAAGGTGTATTTATCCATATATTCATTGTTGAATTCTATATCTTCAATATAATCCATACCAATGAAACTATCAACCTCTGTTCTTTTAGGACCAAGCTGAATAGTACCATTTTTAATAAAAACACCTAAAATAATTGCTAAAATAAGAAGAAATGCAAACACAACACTCATAATAATTGTAAAATTGGTTTTCTTTACATTATTATTTTGTTTATATTGTGCTTGTGAACTCTCGCGAACTCGTTGTTGTGGCACTTCATCACGATAATGATTATAAGAATTATCTTCATAATCAGAAGTTTTAATAGGCTTATATTCACCAGTTGATTGCTTTATAGGTGTACTTTTTTGTGGAATATTCTTTTCTTGTATTTTACCTATATAACGTGTAGGTTCTTTATCAACAAAATAATTCTGATAATCGAACTTTATATTCGGATTCATTTTGAATTCTTCTAAATCCAAAAGCATTTCAGAAGCAGTCTGATATCTGTCACGGGTATTTTTTTGCATAGCTTTTAAAGCAATCTGCTCAAAACCGATAGGGATGTCAGGATTAATACTTCTTAAAGGTACTGCTTCTTCCTGCAACTGCATTAAAGCAACAGAAACGGCACTTTCAGCATCGAACGGCAATTTACCTGTAAGCATTTCGTAAAGAACAACACCGATTGAATAAATATCTGCCTTTTCATCAGTTAACTGACCTTTTGCCTGTTCAGGACTTATATAGTGTACTGAACCTATCGCCTTCTCTGTGAGAGTTCTTGTCTCTCCACGGCTGAAGCGAGCAATACCAAAGTCAGTAACTTTAATAAGGCCATTGTCAAGAAGTATAATGTTCTGTGGTTTTATATCACGGTGAACAATACCTTTATCGTGAGCGTGCTGAATCGCTCTTAAAATCTGAATTGCAAAGAACAACGCTTCATTCCAGTTAATGCCTTCACATTGCTCTATGTATTCTTTAAGAGTTATACCTTCAACGTGTTCCATTACGATATATTGAAGTCTGTCACCAAAGCTCACATCATAAACCTTAACAATATTAGGATGTGAAAGAATTGCAATAGCCTTTGATTCATTTTTAAATCTTCTTCTGAATTCTTCTTTTGCTAAAAATTCTTCCTTTAATACTTTTATTGCAACAATTCTATCATCAATGCTGTCGTATGCTTTGTAAACAACAGCCATACCACCTACACCGATAATGTCTTGTATTTCATAACGCCCGTCTAATCTTTTACCAACATAATTTTCCATAAAATCAGCCTTCAACGGTTACTACCGTTATATTATCCTTTCCACCTGCTTCGTTAGCCAACTCTAAAAGTTTTTTTGCAGGTTCATCTTCATCTGGATTTTTAATCATATCAAGCATATCATTTTCAGAAACGTATTCATAAAGACCATCTGAACAAATGAGTATCGTTTCACCCTCATTTATAGGTATAATATCAACGTCAATATCAACCTCGGGACTAACACCGACTGCACGGGTAATTACGTTTCTGTCTGGATGTGTTCTTGCTGCTTCTTTTGTAATTCTGCCCATATCTATAAGATATTGAACAACTGAATGGTCCCGTGTGATTTGTTTAATTTCGTCATTTATAAAGTACGCTCTACTATCACCAACGTGTGCAACTGCTGCAAAACCATTTAAGATTACTACTGCTACAACAGTTGTGCCCATTCCCAAATACTCTTTATTTTCATTAGCAGTTTCAAAAACCTTTATATTGGATGCAGTTATTGCTGAAACGAGTAAATTTTTAACAGATTTCATACTCATTGATTTACGATAACCTTTTTCTATGTGCGATGAAACCTCATTAACACATATTTCACTCGCAACCTGACCACCAGAAACACCGCCCATACCATCACAAACAACAGCCCAAGCGCCACCTTCTTTGAAAAAGCCGGTTTTAAATGCATCCTGATTCATATCACGTACCTTACCGGTATCTGTAAAAGCCTGAATTTTCATCGCTTCACCTCGTTTCTAAAATCTTTTCTCGTCTTAACTGTCCACAAGAAGCATTGATATCGCTACCTAAAGTTCTTCTGATTGTAACAGTTAAACCGTTCTTTTCTAAAATGTTTTTAAAATTATTTATATTACTGTCGTCGCTTCGTTTATGCCCTTTTTCAGGCACCTCATTTGCAGGAATTAAATTAACGTGACAAAGTATTCCTTTTAATTTTTTTGAGAGTTCATTTGCACACTCAGTTGTATCATTAACACCCTTAATCAATGCATACTCAAATGAAATACGTCTTGATGTTTTTTCAGCATAAATTTTACAAGCATTTAAAAGTTCATCAACATCCCAGCTTTTGTTGACTGGCATAATCTGAGACCTGATTTCATTATTCGGAGCGTGTAATGATACAGATAATGTGAGTTGTAAGTTTAAGTCTAATAAATCATAAATTCTTGGTACAATTCCACTTGTCGAAAGTGAAATATGGCGCATACCAATATTAAGGCCATTTTCATCAGAAACAAGTTTTAAAAACTTGATAACATTATCGTAATTGTCAAGTGGTTCGCCCATTCCCATTAAAACAATTCTTGAAATTCTTACACCCAAATCACGCTGTGCGGCGTATATCTGCCCAAGAATTTCAGACGGTGTTAAATGTCTTTTAAATCCACCTATACCAGAAGCGCAGAATGAACAACCCATTTTGCAACCAACCTGTGTTGAAACACAAATTGTGAAGCCATATTTGTAATCCATAACAACACATTCAAGGTACTCATCATCTGGAAGCTTAAAGAGATATTTTACTGTATTATCATACCTTGAAACCAACTTTTTTTCAATAGTGCAACTAAAAATTACAAAATTGTCATTTAATTTATCTTGAAGTTGTTTTCCGATATTTGTCATTTCATAAAATGACACAGCACCCTTTTTATGTATCCAATCGTAAATCTGGGTTGCTCTGAACTGTGGAAGTCCTAATTCTTTAATTTGTATTTTTAACTCTTCTAATGAAAGAGAAGCAATATCTTGTTTTTCCATATACACACTACTTTTTGATAAATTTTGATATAAAAAAGCCATCGCAATTATTTATATGCGGTAAAAGTGTTAAGTAATCACCCTCGTCAATACATCTTTCGGTTTCAGGTGAAACCTTTACACTATAAAAATCTTCATTTTCTTTTAAAAACCAATCGCAGATTTTTCTGTTTTCATTTGGATTAATTGAACAGGTTGAATAAATTAGTGTACCACCTTTTTTTACATATTTTGAAGCAGTACAGAGAATTTCTTTCTGAATTGGTATCAATTCTTTAATTTCATCAAGCGATTTATATTTGATTTCGGGCTTTTTACCAATTATACCAAGACCTGAACAAGGAACATCACAAAGAACACAATCGGCATTTACAAATTCTTCGTTAAAAATTGTTGCATCATTTACAGTCGGTATAATATTTTTTATACCTAATCTTTCTGCCCCGGATTTAATAAGTTCAACTCTGTGCTTATGAATATCGCAAGAATAGATTTTACCTGAATTATTCATATATTGGGCTGCTGTAAAACTCTTGCCACCAGGTGCGCTACAAATATCAACAAATTTAAAATTATCTTTTAAATCAAGTTCTTTAACACACAACTGAGAAGAAACATCTTCAACATAAAAAAGTCCTTTTTTATAAGCGTCAAGCTCGTAAACTGCACCTTTTGTATTAATAATAAGAGCATCTTTAAGATTTGTTATTTCCGTGGAAATATTTTGAGCTTTTAGAGCTTCTATTAATTCATTCTGGGTGGTTTTTAATGTATTAACTCTTATTGTTATTTCTTTTTTATTTAAAGCAGATTTTAAAATTTCTTCTGCGTTTTCTTCGTTATAATGGTGCTTTAAAAATCGCACTAAATCAATTGGAGCAGAATACAAAACCGAAAGTCTTTCATCACCTGAAAGCGACTTAAAAACATTTTCTCTTTCCAAAGATACTTTTCTTAAAACTGCATTAACTACGCCTGAAGCGTAAGATGATTTATTATTTTTAGCAAGAGTAACGCTTTCATTTACAGCAGCAGAGTCAGGGATTTTATCCATATATAAAATCTGATATGTACCGATACGTAATATTACAAGAACTTCCGCTTTCAATTTTTTTATTGGTTGATTTAAAAACTGAGAAATTACGAAATCGAGTGTTAATTTTCGCTCAGTTACACCATAAACTAATCTCGAAATAAAAGCACAATCAGTGCTGTCGAGGGAAATCTCCCTAACAGCACTGTCTAAAGCGATATTTGAATATGCTTTGTCTTTCTCGATTTTCAAGAGTATTGAAAACGCCGTTTGTCTTGCAGTAATACTCATCTTCTTCTGTTACCGCCAAATCTTAAAATTAATCTTAAAAGTTGTGCAAGGCTCATAGCAAGAGCAGCAACATAAGTCATTGCAGCCATTTTTAAAACCTTACCAGCTCCTCGTTTTTCTTCATAAGAAAGGATGCCCGTTGATTCAATTACGTTAAGTGCTCTGTTACTTGCATTGAATTCAACTGGTAAAGTAACAGTCTGGAAAATTGCAGTAAATGCAAACAAACCTATACCAATCCAAATAATAGGTTGTGCTGAAAAGATAACGCCAGCAATTAACAATGGAATAGAAATTTTAGAACCAATGTTACAAACAGGTAAAATATAGTTTCTAATTCTTATAGGCACATATTTTTCAGCGTGCTGTGCAGCGTGACCTGCTTCGTGACAAGCAACACCTACCGCTGCAATACTCGGATTATCGTAAACAGAATCTGAAAGCTTAATAACTTTATTTATAGGGTCATAACAGTCAGTTAAGCTACCATTAATTCTTTCAATTCTTACATCCTGAATATTATAATATCTTAAAACCATTTCGGCTGCCTGAGCACCTGTAATTCGTCTTGAATTAGCTACTTGTGAAAATTTAGAAAAAGTTGATTTCATTTTAGCCTGAATAATTAAAGATATTATGAATACCGGTATAACTAAAATAAAATAATAAATATCATAATAATAACCGAAATACAAATGTAAGCACCTCCATTTTTAAAATATTATATAGCTTAAAATTAAAAATAATAGCAAAAATTTATTAATAGAATTTTAACTTTCAAAAATCATTCCGTCAGAAAGATTAGCACCACGTGAAAAATCAACACTGGACATTCTTTTTTTACCTTCTAACTGAACTTCTGTAATTAAAACTGCTTTTTTATCACCACAAACAACAACAATACCATCCTTTGATTTAAGTACAGTACCTGCTGATTCGTTATATTCTTCGTTTAATAATTTAGAACGGAATAATTTTAAATTTTTACCATCAAAGCTGGTTAAAGCAACTGGCCACGGGTCGAGACCTCTGATTTTATTATGCACTTCTTGAGCAGATAAATTCCAGTCAATTTTTGAAAGTGATTTATCGAGCATTTTTGCATAGCTGCTTTTACTGTCATCCTGTTTTTGTGGATTTAACGAATTATTTTTAATTGCTTCAAGTGTTTTAATAAGCACACCAGCACCTAAAACTGTAAGTCTTTCGTATAAGTCGCCTGATGTTTCATTTTCGCCTATCTTAGTCTTTTCAACCAAAAGAATATCCCCTGTATCAAGACCTTCATTCATCTGCATTGAGGTAACACCAGCAAATTCTTTGCCATCTAAAACGGACCATTGAATTGGAGCTGCACCTCTGTATTCAGGCAAAATTGAGCCGTGGATATTGATGCAACCAAACTTTGCAAACTCTAAAAAATCTTTTGGTAAAATTTTGCCATAAGCCACAACAATTACTACATCTGGCTTTAAAGTTTCAAGAATTTTAACACCCTCACCATTTTTTAATGTATCAGGCTGAAAAACAGGAATATTATTGTTTTCAGCTACTACCTTTACTGGCGGTGGAGTTAAAATTGCTTTTCTGCCAACTGGCTTGTCCGGTTGGGTAAACACACCGACAACTTCATAATTGTTGTAAATTAATGCTTCAAGTGGCTTTACAGCAAAATCGGGAGTTCCCATATAAACTACTCTCATATTATTCAACCTCTTCAATTTCGCCGACTCTCTGGAGTGTTGTACCCTCTAAAAGATTATCTTTATAAAGAACACCATCAAGATGATCTAATTCGTGACAGAAGCAACGTGCTTTTAAATCTTCACCTTTATAAAGACACCATTTACCTTCTCTGTTCTGTGCTTTTACCTGAACTATTTTAGGTCTTTTAACCATACCACAAAGACCAGGGAGTGAAAGGCAACCCTCTTCACCTATCTGTTCACCTTCGACTTTGGTAATTTCTGGGTTAATAAGCTCTAAAAGTCCATCGCCAACGTCCATAACTACAACGCGTCTTAAAACACCAACCTGTGGCCCTGCAAGTCCGACACCAGGTGCTTCATACATTGTTTCAGCCATATCGTCGAGTAATTCAAAAAGTCTTTCATTAAATTCTGTAACAGGGCGACATTTTTTTCTTAAAATAGGGTCGCCATCTTCACGGATATTTCTTAATGCCATTTTAATTACCTTTCTATAGCGGATTAATATCTGCCGTAACAGTAACACCACTATTTAATTTATCTTTCATAAATGCTGTAAGAAGTGATGAAATCATACTTCTGAAGCGTTTATTGTTTTTACATTTAATTGTAATTACATTTCTGTATTTATTATTGATTTTAGCAACCTTAGGTTGTAAAGGTCCTAAAACATTAAGCTTTACATCAGAATACTCTTCACCAACTGCTGACTTAATCTGATCAAGAAACCGAGTTGCAGAAGTGTTGCACTTCATATAATTCTCGCTCATAAACGTCAAAGAACAGATATCGCAATATGGTGGATAAACCATCGCTTTTCTTATGATATTTTCCATCTCAAAAAAGCCTTCGTAATCCTGTAATGAAGCAAGCGTGATAATATCATTATCAGGAAGTGCGGTCTGAATTACTGCCTTACCTTTATAATAACCTCTGCCAGAGCGACCTACAACCTGTGTTAATAAATCAAATGCTTTTTCACTACTTCTGAAGTCATCATTATAAAGCTGTTGGTCGATAGAGATAACACCAACTAAAGTTACTTTAGGGAAGTTAAGCCCTTTGGCAACCATCTGTGTGCCTAAAAGAATATCATATTCGCCATTTGCAAAGGCTTTTAATTTATCCTCGTAAGAATACTTAGCGAGAGTGGTATCTGCATCCATTCTTAAAACTCTTGCATTGGGGAAAATATTTTCAATATCGTCTTCAATTCTCTGTGTACCAAAACCTGCATATTTAATTGTTTTGTTGTTACAGGTAGGACACGTGTCTGTGAAATTCATTGAAAAACCACAGTAGTGACACATAAGACGATTATTAGCATTATGATAAGTAAGCGAAATACTACAATTAGGGCAAGTAACAACTGTTTTACAGCTTTCACAAGTTGCAAACGTATTAAATCCACGCCTATTCATAAGGAGAATCGCTTGTTTCTTATCCTCTAAAACTGCTTCAATTTCAGAATAAAGCTCATTACTGATTATGCTTTTACTGTCTGAAATATCAACAGTTTTCACTTCTGGTAAAACCGCCTTGCCAAAGCGTTCTGTAAGTTTTACAAAAGTATATTTGCCATCAATAGCGTTTTTATAAGATTCAATTGATGGAGTTGCTGACGAAAGAAGCAGAAAAGCATCATTTTTAACACATCTGAATTTTGCAATATCTCTCGCATGATAACGAGGTGTCATTTCTGATTTATAAGTATGCTCGTGCTCTTCGTCCATTACAATAAGACCGAGATTCTGGAATGGTGCGAACACTGCAGAACGTGTACCAATAGCAATTTTTGCTTCGCCGTTTTTTACACGCTTCCATTCATCAATTCTTTCACCTGCTGAAAGAGCGCTATGAAAAACTGCAACTGTATCACCAAAATATGAGTAAAAGACATTTATTGTCTGAGGTGTAAGAGCAATTTCAGGCACCATTACAATAACGCCTTTACCACTGTTTACAACCTTTTCAATAAGCTTTATAAAAACTTGAGTTTTACCACTACCAGTTACACCAAATAAAAGTGCTGCCGAAGCTTTACCGTCATCAATTCTTTTTTCTAAAACCTCAAATGCTTTTTGCTGATTTTCAGTTAATGGTGGAATTGGTGTTATCTTTTTTTCAGCTGTAATTTTAGGTTTTCTGTAAACCTCACTATCAAATATTTCAACATAGCCTTTTTTTGAGAGAGCAGAAACAACTGCAACTGTAACACCTGTAAAATAACAAACCTCTTTTACAGATGCAGAACCAATATCAAGAAGCAAAGATAAAACTGAGCGTTGCTTCGGAGTCAAAGAACTTAATTTGCTTTCGGCATCTTCTTCTGAAAGTGCAAGTCTTACGTTTTTTACTGTTAAATCGCCTGTTTTTCGTTTTGTATCTACATTAGACACCAATACACCCTTTTTAACAAGCTTTTCAAGCACAACAGAATCTGCCGTAAATCCTAAATCAGAAAGAATTTTTTCTTTCTTCTGGAATTTACAGCCACCTTTTAAATACTCATATACTGCTTTTTCTTCTTGAGATAATTTTTCTATTACAGAAGAAGATACAGTTTCATCTACCATAAATGATACAACGTACTGAAGACCAATGCCACTCGGAAGCATTGCTTTAGCCGCTTCAAACAATGTGCAGAACGTGTTCTCTTTTAAATATGTCACTAAAGACAACATCTCGTCATCAAGAAGCGGTACTTCATCGAGTACCGCAACGATTGATTTGAGTTTAATACTCTCATCTATTTCTGAACGAGATTTTATATCGAGAACAAATCCTTGTTTCTTTCTGTTACCATTACCAAATGGTACAAGCACCCTACACCCCTTTGAAACCTCAAAATTCTCTGGAATTGAGTATGTAAATGGTGCATCAATATGGTAAACAAGACCTTCTACCGCAATTTCTGCAATCAAGGACTCGTTGTACATATATTAAAGATTTTTAATCTCGTCTGGTTCAACGATTTTGTATTTACCGTCGATAATTTCACCAAGTGCTACAGTAACTGGCTTTTCTGTTGAGAGATTTTTCTCTTCAAGATTTGTCATAGCAATTTCTCTTGCTCTTTTTGCAGTAGCAGTTACAAGTGAGTAACGGCTGATACCTTGGTTAAGAACATTTTTTAAATCTGGATTAAGCATAATTTTACTTCCTTTCAAATCAGTTATTAATAATTTCTTTAATTTTTTCTTGCATATTGCTATATTTTAATCTTTCTGCTTTTATGATTGACAAAACGTCATTTACACAAACAGATAAATCGTCATTAATAACAATATAATTATATTCTTTCGCCCTTTGCATTTCATCCTCTGCGATTTTCAAACGGCGACAAATATCTTCTTGGGTTTCTGTACCACGATTTTTAAGACGGCGTGAAAGCTCAGTAAATGATGGTGGCATTATGAAAATTGAAACTGCATCAGGGTAAATTTTTCTGACATTCCCTGCACCCTCAACTTCAATTTTTAAAATAACAGTTTTACCGCTATCTACCATTTCTTCAACAGCTTTTTTAGGTGTGCCATAGTAGTTAACACCATATTTAACATACTCTAAAAAGCCATTTTCACTTATTTTATTTTCAAAATCAGATACAGAAGTAAAGTAATAATCAACTCCGTCTTGTTCACCCTCACGTGGTAAACGTGTTGTCATTGAAATAGATTGTTTAACATTACTGTCAGCTTTTTTTACCTCTGCTAAAACTGTGTCTTTACCGCATCCCGCAGGAGCAGAAAGAACTACAAGTAAACCTTTATCCTTCGAAGCCAAATTCACGACCTCCCTTTTCGTCATTGAATCTTGTTAAAAGCTGTTCTGCAGAAAGAAAAGAGAGCACAACGTTGTCACTATCAGTAATAATTATACCTTTAGTTTTTCTGCCGTGAGTGGCGTCAATTAAATTTGCTCTTTCTTTACTTTCCTGAATCATTCTTTTAGCGGGTGCTGAATCGGGACTGATAACAGCAATTACCCTATCTGCATTTATAAGATTACCAAAACCTATATTAACAAGCTTCATAAAACACACTCATTCTATATTTTGTATTTGCTCTCTTATTTTTTCAATCTCGGCTTTAGTATCAATTACAACCTTTGCAATCTCTACATCCTGAGCCTTTGAGCCGATTGTATTTGTTTCACGATTGATTTCCTGAACAAGGAAGTCAAGCTTTCTACCGATAGCTTCTTCTGAATTCATCATAGAACGAAGCTGGTCAATGTGACTTCTTAATCTCACAGTTTCTTCTGCAACTGCTATCTTATCAGCATAAATTGCTGCTTCTGTAAGAATTCTTGATTCATCTACCTGAACACCGTCTAAAACCTCTTTCATTCTTGTAAGAAGCTTATCATTATATTCCTTTACTGTTTCAGGCGAACGTTCTTCAACAAATTCAACGTTTTTAATGATTGTATCTGCACGTGAAAGAACATCATTTTTGAGTTTTTCGCCTTCTTGCTCTCTCATAGCAATAAATTTCTTAACTGCTTCTTCTAATACAATCTGCACTTTATTCCACAAATCATCTTCATCAACTGCATTTTTAGTTACAGATAACACTTCAGGGTATCTTGCAATATCCTGAGCAGAAACATTTGCATTAACTGAAAAGGTTTCGCCAATGAAATGAATTGCATCATAGTAACTCTTTGCCAATGGTTCGTTAACCTTTACAACAACGCTATCATCAGCTGTTGCTTCTATTGTTAAAGAACACTCAACCTTACCTCTTGAAATATAAGAAGAAAGGTAGCTTTTGATTTTTTCCTCTAAAAAAGCATACGCTCTTGGAAGTCTTGTTGAAAATTCAAAATATCTGTGATTTACGCTTTTGATTTCTGCTGTAATATTAAAACCTTCAGTAGCAGCCTGAGCTCTGCCGAAGCCTGTCATACTTCTTATCATTTTAACGTTTCACCTTTCGTGATTTATCTATTGATTATACTAAAAATTATAAACATTGTCAATTTTAGTTCTTTGTATTAGTCACTAATTTATGAACCTCATCTTCTGTAAGTTCACGCCACTTACCAGGTTGAAGCATTCCTAATTTTAATGAACCGATAGATGTACGTTTTAAGCGGATGACCTCTAAACCTACTCCTTCGCACATTTTTCTTATCTGACGGTTTCTGCCTTCAAATATTTTAATCTGTAAAACACTTCTTGTTTCGCTTTTTTCAATAACAGCAACTTCTGCTGGTAATGTTTCTCTGCCATCTATTAAAACGCCGGTTTCTAATTCTTCTGTTTGTTCTTTTGTTACCATGGAACGTACTGTAACTCTATAAGTCTTTGGTATATGCTTTCTTGGATGCATAACACTATTTGCAAATTCACCATCATTTGTGAGTAAAAGCATACCTTCTGAATCACGGTCTAATCTACCAACAGGATAAACAGTAGCGCCAACATCAGAAACTAATTCAGCAACACATTTTCTGCCTAATTCATCACTCATAGTAGTTACATATCCACGAGGTTTATTAAGCATTATGTAATATTTTTGCTTAACAACAGTAACTTTTTTACCATTAACTGTTACATCATCTCTCTTTGGGTCAACCTTATCGCCAATAGACGCTTTTTTGCCATTAACCCATACCTTGCCATCACGGATTAACTCTTCTGACTTTCTACGTGAAGCAACTGAGCATTCTGATAAAAATTTTTGTAATCTTATTTCAGCCATATCTTATCGACAGTCCTTTTATAAATTTTTTGATTTTTTCTAATATATTACTTTCTTTTTCGTTTTCTTTATATAATGCATTAGCATTATCAACTGAAATCAACGGAATAGTTTTTACAATGTTATTTTCAGAATCTTTAAAAACAATCTCGCCTACTATATCACCCTTTTTTACAGG
>JAZNUL010000010.1:0-4108 GCA_045592285.1 Acutalibacteraceae bacterium | reverse complement strand
TTTGGCATAATTTTTCCTCCTTAATAATGCAATCATTTAGTTGTCTTGGGTACAAGGAACATAAGCATTGAACGACCTTCAAGCTTTGCAGGTTTTTCAACTGTGCCAACTTCTGCACAAGCCTCTGCAAATCTGTCCATAATTACGTTACCGTTCTCAGCATGTGCCATTTCTCTACCTCTGAAGCGAATAGAAACTTTAACTTTGTTTCCATCACTTAAAAAGCGTCTTGCATGGTTTGCTTTTGTGTTAAAATCGCCGACATCAATATTGAGAGATAAACGAACCTCTTTAATATCCATAACTTTCTGGTTTTTCTTCGCTTCTTTCTCACGTTTAGCTTGTTCAAAGCGATATTTACCATAGTCCATAATTTTGCACACTGGTGGATTTGCACCTGGTGCAATTTTTACAAGGTCAAGATTAGCTTTTTCTGCTAATTTAAGAGCTTCTTTAGCTGACATAACGCCAACCTGCTCACCTTCTGCAGAAATAACTCTTACTTCTTTATCTCTGATTTCTTCATTGATTTGGGTTGCTTCCTTGCTGATACCAAAACACCTCCTGAAATAATAAAAGCGTGAACGGGTTTTCCGTTCACGCTAAAAGACACAACATTACTGTTGTAAATTCTTAAAGGTATTGTACCAAACAATACTCTCGTTTGGTGAGAACGGAAAAGTTCTGCTTTGTTTTGCTCAAATATAATAACAGTAACTTTCCCATTTGTCAATACTTTTTTTAAAAATCTTCAATAATATTGCCGATACCTTCTACCCCTTCAATTATATTATCGATACTTTCACCTATTGATTGGGTAGTTTCTTCTGTTTCTGGTGGTGTATATTCGCCGTAACAGTAAACAACAACCTTTAAAGTTGCACTAATTCTTCTGTCCTCAGGAATTACCTGCCACTCAGTTTCACCTTCGGGATAATAAACTATATCTGTGACTTTATTTGAATCTTCAGGTGCTTCAGCAATACTGCTTGCTTTAACTTCAACATCTTTAAAGCCCTTGTCTTTGAGTTGTTTATAAGCTTCTGTAGCATCTTCGCCAACCAAATCAGGAACCTTAAGTCCATCACTTACCTTTAATGTAATTGAACGCTTATTTATTGAAGAAACCATTGTACCCTCAGGTAAATCCTGAGCAATAACAGTGCCTATTTCTTGGTCACTGTCTTCATAAACTGTGCTTATAGTAAGTACATCTTTATAAGTCTCATCAGCTTTAACGTCATCAATATTTTTACCACGGAAATCTGGAACAGAAACGTTTATAAACTGCTCTTCTGTTTCAACATTTGAATCAGAAACAGTTTCATTAGGAGTAGTTGTATTATCGTCATCACCATTTCCACTTGAACTTGTAATGCCAATTACAACTGCTAAAAGTATAGCAAGGCAAACAAGAACGCTTACTACAAGAGTTATAACTGTACTTTTCTTTGCACCAGACTTTTCTGGCATGTAGTCATCTTCATAAAAATCTTCGGCATCTTCTTCGTCTTCAATTCTTTGTGGTTCCTCTCTCATTTCAGAGCGACGGCCAGCTGCCATTGAGGAATATCTTTCTGCCGCAGAAACTGCTGCTGTTGGTGAAGCGGAAAGGTCATCACGAAGAAGCTCTACATCTTCTGTTCTGTCTTCTGGAAGAATCTGCAAAGCATTAACTAATGCATTGATAACGTATGCCGGAATAATCTCGGCAAATTTACCAGGAATCATAAGTTTATCGTTAGCAGCTCTTGAAACAGAGCTCATTGGTGTGCTACCAACAAGAACTCTGTAAAGAACAGTAGAAAAACCATAAACATCAGTCCAGGGACCTAATTCGCCATCTTCTGCATACTGCTCAATAGCGGCATAACCCTCTGACAAATCAAGAGGAAGTCTGCCACCTTTATATCTTACGTCATCAATACTGAAATCAGTAATTTTAACTCTGCCATCTTTACCTACAATAAGGGAATTTGGCGAAATTGCACCGTGAATAATTCCATTTTCGTGAAGAACGCCCAATGCAGAAAGAACTGGCATTAAAAGCACACGTGCTTCATCCCACAAAATATATCCTTGCTCATTTTTAAGCAAATAATCTCTCAAAGTTTCGCCTTCGCCAAGATATTCACTTACAGCAAACGCTGTTCCTAAATCTTCAAAAACATCGTAAACAAGCGCAAGTGCAGAGCACCCTTTAATCTCCTTAAGGGCGTTCCATAATTTTGTGAATTTAGCCTTTGCATCGATAAAAGCTGCTGCTCTGCCTACATTTACAAGGCAGTAATTATCTTCACCACGGGTTACTTCACCCTGTGGAAAGCACTCTCTTACTGTTACAGGCTTTTTGAGTTCCAAATCAAAACCATAATATGTTGCACCATCACCATTTGATGAAACAAGCTTGCCTATAAGGTATTTACCACCAACAACTGCTTTGAGTGGTAAAAAAGGTGCTTTCTGAACTGAAGAAGCTTCATCTTTGCAATAAGGACAAACGTTGCTGTCGCCGATTTTTCTCATACAGCGTAAACAAAGTTTCTCTTTTTCCATTATAGATTTTTCACCCTTTATCAGTCAAAATCAGGTCTTGGTTCACTTGGAGCGTTAAGCGCATCGTGAAGACTTTGTCTTAAAGTTCTGATATCGTTAACACTTCTTGTGAGTGTTTCATCAGTATCCTTAATAACGTTTTCAACGTAAGCACTTGCATTTCTTCTCATATCATTTGACCAACGTTCTGCCTTATCAGCAATTTCGTTAGCCTTGAGTTTTGAAGCATTAATAAGAGCCTGAGACTCCTCTTTAGCCTGTTGCATAATTGCAAGAGCCGCTTCTTTTGCTTCTTTAGTAATCTGATGCTCTTCAACCATAAGGTCTGCTCTCTGACGAGCTTTCATAATAATATCTTCAGCCTGAGCATCTGCAGCGTTGAGAATATCACGTCTTTCAGCTGCAATTTTCTTAGCCTGAGTAATTTCAACAGGCATATTAAGTCTGATGTCTTCGATAATTCTTCTGAGTTCATCTACATCTACTGCAAGTTTACTTGAAAATGGAACACTTCTGCCTTCTTCAATGACAGTATCCATATCATTAAGTAATGTATCAATACTCATAAATATACCAACCTTTCAATAATAAATGTATATTAATTTTATTATTAGCTTATTTAGATAATCTTTCGATTATATCATCACGGATTTCTGCAGGTACGAATGTTGAAACGTCGCCACCTAATTTACAAACCTCTTTAACAACACTTGAACTCAAGAACATATAATCAGCACTTGTAGTTAAAAATATTGTTTCAAGCTCACTGTTTAACTTCTGGTTAGTGAGTGCCTGACGAAATTCATCGTCAAAGTCTGAAATAGCACGGAGACCTTTAACTACTGCAGAAGCACCTTTTTCACGGGCATAATCTGCCAAAAGACCTAAGTGACTATCAACAGTTACGTTTGGTAAATCTTCTGTGCAACGTCTTATAAAATCCATTCTTTCTTCAACAGTAAAGCTACCGCTGTTTTTGTTGAAGTTTTTCATTACAACAACAATAACGTTATCAAAAAGCTTTGAGGACCTTTTAATAATATCTAAGTGACCTATTGTAAGCGGGTCAAAACTACCAGGACAAATTACGGTTTTACCCATATTACTCACCCTTTCTGTAAACAGTCAAGGCGATTTTACCATATTTATATCTTTTAGAAGTAAAGCCTTCGATATTTTCAGGCAAAAATTCTTCACTACCTGTTTCGCAAACGATTACACCATTTTCATTAATATGTGGCGCAATTCTTTCGATTGCATCTTCCATAAGACCTGCCTTGTACGGTGGGTCTAAAAGAGCAATATCATATTTTTCAATAACTCTGTCAAGATACCCTAAAGCATCTGAACGGACTGTTTTTGCTTTTTCACGAAAGTTTGTGATTTTAAGATTTTCTTCAACAACCGAAATTGATTTTGAAGAAGCATCTACAAACACACAAGAGTCAGCACCACGGCTTAACGCTTCAATACCTAACTGACCAGAACCTGCAAAAAGGTCTATAACCTTAGCATCTGGCACATCAAACTGAATAATATTAAAAATAGATTC
>JAZNUL010000009.1:0-5441 GCA_045592285.1 Acutalibacteraceae bacterium | reverse complement strand
GTATTAAAATGTCTTTAAATATAATTTTAGGCGATATAACAAAAATTGAGTGTGATGCTATAGTGAATGCAGCAAACTCTTCGCTTCTCGGTGGCGGTGGTGTTGATGGTGCAATTCACAAAGCAGCAGGTAAAAAATTGCTTCTTGAATGTATGAAATTAGGTGGCTGTAAAACAGGCGAGGCAAAAATAACTAACGCTTACAATTTACCTTGCAAATATGTAATTCATACAGTAGGTCCAAAATGGAAAAATGGAACAAAAGGCGAAAAAGAACTTTTAATTTGTTGTTACGAAAATTCATTGAAACTTGCTGCTAACAATAATTGCAAAACAGTAGCATTCCCGCTAATTTCAAGCGGTGTTTATGGTTATCCGTTAAATGAAGCATTCGCAGTAGCTGTTGAAACTATAAACACTTTTAGCACCGCTCTTGAAATAGATTGTTCTGTTGTTATTTTTGATAGCGAGAACTATAGGTTATTAAAAGAAACGTTTGCAGAATATTTTTAGGGTGATTATTATGAAAAAATGTTTAGGTTGTTCATCTTTTTTAGATGATGGTGCAGAAGTTTGTTCTAATTGTGGCTCAAATCAATTTGTAGCACCAACACAAGAAGAATTAGACTATATAGCACAATATTATGCACAACAAAATGCAGCACAAAACCAACAATATGAAACCACTCAACAACCACAACAAGAAAACAAGAAAAAAGCAAAAATAAAAGTCAATAACTCTGCTGATGGTGGAAAGTCAAATAAAAAACTTATTCCTGTAATAGCAGCTCTTGGTGTGGTATTAGTAATCGGTCTTGTGGTTCTTTTATTTGGTAACAGAGCAAGTAAGGGGCTTGAATTCGTTTCAAATGGTGATGGTACTTGCTATTGGTCTGGAATTGGTACTTGTACCGACACAGTAATTATAGTTCCTGAAAAGAATGGTGATGAAACTGTTGTTGCAGTAGGTTCTGAGGATAATGTGTTAGAATACGATTCAACAGTAATAAAAGTTGTCCTTCCAGAAACAATTGTTTCTATTGGTGAATATGCATTTTCTAATTGCGAAATGCTTGAAGAAATAAAATTAAACGAAGGTTTAAAAACAATCGAATTTGCAGCGTTTCAGAATTGTGAGAATTTAAAGGGTTTAAAAATCCCTTCAACACTTAAAGATATTGGTAAACATGCATTTAATGGCTGTACTTCTATAACTGAACTTGTTTTGCCAGAAGGATTTAAAAGTTTGGGATTATGGGCTTTTGCTGATTGTACAAGTTTGAAAACGGTTTCATTACCGTCAACAATTACTCATGAAATATCTTTTTCTTCAGCTGGTCAGCATTTTTATCCAGAATCAATTGAAGAAATAACATTAGCTGAAAACTGGAAATATTATTATTTTAGTGCACACCACTATCCTGAATCGGATGAAGCACCAGAAATCACTTTAAAAGTTGTCACAGATAAATCTTATGTTACTTATCCAGGGCTTTATAATGATTTAACCCCCGAAAACAGAACAGCACTCTTCTGCACCGCAACACGAAAAACCACTATGAAAATAAACGCTGAAGATGTAACATGGGGTGCTCAGCAAATTAAGGGTAAATATATAATGCCTGACAGATATGGTTTTGTTGTTCAGGAGTTTGTTGAGAACAATGGCTTGAATGTTGACTATATACCTATGTTTTACTCTTACGAGGAAGATTTATCAAAATATGAGAAAATTGTTTGTTCAACATATCAATACGATGAAACAAATAACTATTATACCTTTACAGGAACAGGTAGTTTTGAAGGTGCTGATATAACAATCAATAAAATTTTCTATTATCTTGGCGATTTTATTATTTCTTATGAAGAATACATCGAAGGCGAAAATGTGGATTATGGTACTTATGAATTTATAAGGTATCAGGATTCTTTAGCATATTGGCTTGATGATGGTGTTGATATTGATAGTGTCGATACAGAAAAGTTAGAAGAACTTGAAGAAAAGAAAAATAATCTTCTTGACGAACTTGCAAGAGAATTCCGAAACGCTGGTGTCGATGTTACTATTAATGAAACAACAGGCGAGCTTGCTTTAGATTCATCAATTTTATTTGGTGGAGATTCATCTGAAATTACTGCCGAAGGTAAATCATTTATTGATAAATTTATTGGTGTTTATTCAAAAGTTGTTTTTTCAGAAAAATATGACGGCTTAGTATCAAAAACAGTAGTAGAAGGACATACAGCACCAGTTAAAGGTACAAGCTACGAGGCTGATATTCCGTTATCTGAAGCAAGAGCTAAAAATGTACTTGATTGTTGCATTGCTTCAGAAAATAGTACAAATCCGACTAAAATAAAAGAAACTTTTGAATCTGTTGGTTACTCAAACAGCAAGCCTGTTTATGATAATTCAGGCGCAGTAGATATGGAAGCTTCAAGAAGAGTTTCTTTCCGACTTGTTTTAAACCTTGAATAATATTATATAAATGATAAAGGAGTTTTATTTATGAAAAAATGTTTAGGATGTTCAATGAATGTAGCAGATGATGTTAATTTCTGCACAAATTGTGGTTCCAATCAATTTGAAATGGTAGATGAAGGTGCTACAACGGTTCTCACACCAGAGGCACAGCAAGCATATTATGACCAGTTTAATGGTCAGCAGGCTGCAACCCAACAAGCATACCAGTCTGCTGATGCACAGCAACAATATGCTCAACAACCAATGTACCAATCACCAGCGGTAAAGCTTTCAACTAACCGTGGTTTATTAAAAACCATTCTCTTGTCATTAGTTACATTTGGTATTTATGGTATAGTTGCATATTCTAAAGTTTCAACAGATATAAATACTATAGCAAGTAAATATGATGGTAAAAAGACTATGCATTATTGCTTGATGATGTTTGTATTCAGCTGGCTCACATTCTTTATTTATCCTATTGTATGGATGCATAAAATTTCAGAAAGAATAGGCGATGAGCTTATAAGAAGAAATATTGATTATAAGTTTAATGCAAGTACATTCTGGGTTTATAGCTTCTTGTTATCATTTACATTAATAGGACCATTACTTTATGCCTCAAAACTTTTTAAAGCAATGAATAAACTTTCAGAAAGTTATAACATTTATGGTTAATCAAAAGAAGTAACTATGTTTACGAGTCTCTAAATCAATCGAAACCCCTAACCATTTTTGATTAGGGGTTTTAATTTAGATTTAAGTTACGTAATTAAAAAATGCACTGAGTTCGACATAGAAAATCGTTATAAGTCTTGTATGGAATTAAAGAAAGATTTATATCCGCCACAAAGAAAAGGTATATTCAAATTTTTTAAAAGATAGTTGTTGTCTTAATAACTAAAAGCACTCTCATTTTTGGGAATGAGAGTGCTTTTTATCATTTCTTATTACAATGTTTATCAAAACTCGGGTTGAATGCATAAAAATTCTTAGCCTCCAACTTGTCAGTTGCAGTTCTCAACCCTTCCCTTAAAGTTATTCCAGAAAAAACGATCCACTGAGCAACGCAACCGATTAATTTTGGTTACATTTTTGTTCTCTTTTCATTTGACAATTAAAATAACTGTTGTATAATTAGAAGACCGAATATTTTATTGAGGTGTTTTATAGTGTCAACAATACTTTTGGTTGTAATATATATCGCATTTATAGGTCTTGGCGTGCCAGATTCACTTATCGGCTCTGCCTGGCCAGCTATTCATTTGGAACTAAGTATTCCAGTTGAGATGGTGAGTATTCTCACGTTTTTAATTTCTGGTTGTACTGTGCTTTCAAGTATGTTCAGTGCAAAAATTCTCAACAAATTAGGTACTGCAAAGGTTACTGCTTTTAGTACTGCTATGACTGCACTTTCTTTGTTTGGTTTTTCTCTGACCCCATCATTCTTTTTTATGATACCTTTAGCGATTGTTTTGGGACTTGGTGCTGGTGCAATTGATTCAGGGCTTAATAATTTCGTTGCACTTCATTGCAAAGCAAGTCACATGAACTTTTTGCATTGCTTTTATGGTGTGGGTGTATCACTTAGTCCTTACATTATGTCACAGGCATTCGAGAGCGTTGGCTGGCGTGGTGGTTATCGCTATGCTTTTTATGTTCAGTTAGGAATTGCATTGTTATTAATATTCTCAATTCCTTTATGGAAAAAGACTACTTCAGCAGAAGAAGCCGACGAAGAAGCTGGTATAAGTCTTTCAATTGCAGAAATGATTAAAAAATCAGAGGTAAGACAAGTGTGGGTTATTATGCTCATGACCAATGCAATAGAATACGCTTGCGGAGTATGGGGAAGTACATATTTAGTAGAAGAAAAAGGCTTCGGCATAGAAAAGGGTGCACTCGCACTTACTATATATTATGTTGGAATGTCTTTAGGTCGTTTCTTCTCTGGTTTACTTGCAAATAAAATTAAAACGTGGAAACGTATTTTTATAGGTTCTGTAATTCTTGCACCGGCAATTGTTATAATGCTTCTTCCTTTACCTAATATTTTTGCAGTTGTCAGTTTATTCCTTATAGGTCTTGGTAACGGTTCAATTTATCCTAATATGATTCACTTAACACCGCACAATTTCGGCAAAGAAGTGTCACAATCAATTATGGGCTCACAAATTGCCTTTGCTTACATTGGTGTTATGTTAGCGCCACCTATGGTAAGTCTTATAAGTGGTGTGTTCGGAATAAAGGTTTACCCGATTTTACTTGCAATTCTTTATGTAGTAATGGTTATAGCTCTTAAATGCTTTGTAAACAACTTGAAAAAACAAGGCAGATACAGTAGGGTGAAATGAGTTATCCGAACCTGCCTAAAAGCGAGTGTTTTCAAGTCTTTTTGGCGTTTCGGTCTTGCAAGGCGTCAGCCTTACTTCGCCCTCAACACAAAAAATCCAATGAAAATCTTTCGCTTTATAGGTCGAAGATTTTTTATAGAACGGATTTTTGGTCAATCAAGGCAAAAACGGAGCGAATCCTTCACGGATTTGCGAGTATTTTAACAAAAAGTGAACGGAAATCCGTCTATAAAAAACATGGTTCGGATAATTCCTTTCACCCTAAGGATGTTTAAAAATGAAAAATAGTAATAAATTCCAAATAAATAATTTTTTCTCTCCTGATGTTTCCCATGCGCCCCTATATGTATGGGTGTGGAATGACGTATGCACTGAAGAAATAATAGATGCTCAAATTGAAGAGATGCAAAACCTTGGCATAAGAGCGTTTTATATTCTTCCTGAACCAAAAGATTTCCGTCCAGACAGTATGCCTACAAATCTTACTCCGAACTATCTTACAGAAGAGTTTTTTGAGCTTTGTGCATATGCAATTAAAAAGGGAAAAGCGCTCAATATGAATTGCTGGATTTATGATGAGGGTGGTTGGCCTTCTGGTAGTGCTTGCGGTAAGGTGACAAAGGT
>JAZNUL010000008.1:0-3734 GCA_045592285.1 Acutalibacteraceae bacterium | reverse complement strand
CCTTCAATTGCGTTAACAGGGCAGTTTCTTGCACACTTTGTACAACCCTTGCAAAGCTCGGGAATAACAACAAAGTTAACAAGGCTCTTACATGCACCTGCGGGACATTTTTTATCTTTAACGTGTGCTACATACTCATCCTTAAAGAACTGGTATGTGGAAAGAACGGGGTTGGGAGCTGTCTGACCAAGACCACAAAGAGAGTTCTCTTTGATGTAGTGGCAAAGCTTTTCCATTCTGTCAAGGTCTTCCATAGTACCTTTACCGCTTGTGATTTTTTCAAGAATTTCAAGAAGTCTTCTTGTACCAACACGGCAAGGTGTACATTTACCGCAAGATTCATCAACTGTGAATTCAAGGAAGAATTTTGCAATATCAACCATACAGTCGTCTTCGTCCATAACGATAAGACCGCCTGAACCCATCATTGCACCTTTAGCAACAAGGTTGTCATAGTCGATTTCAATATCAAGTAAGTCTGCAGGAAGACATCCGCCTGAAGGACCACCTGTCTGAGCAGCCTTGAATTTTTTACCATTTGGAATACCGCCACCGATATCTTCAACGATTTCACGAAGTGTAGTACCCATAGGAACTTCAACAAGACCTGTGTTATTAATTTTACCACCTAATGCGAAAACTTTAGTACCCTTACTGTTTTCAGTACCCATAGTATTAAAGAATTCAGCACCCTTAAGAATAATCTGTGGAATATTAGCAAATGTTTCAACGTTATTTTCAGTTGTTGGTTTGCCAAAGAGACCTTTAACTGCTGGATATGGAGGACGAGGACGTGGTTCACCACGATTACCTTCAATAGATGTCATAAGAGCAGTTTCTTCACCGCAAACGAATGCACCAGCGCCAAGACGGATGAATAAATCAAAGTCGAAACCTGAATTAAAGATGTTTTTACCTAAAAGACCATATTCACGAGCATCGTCTATGGCCTTCTGAAGTCTTTGTACAGCAATTGGGTATTCAGCACGAACGTAAACGTAACCTTCTGTAGCACCTGTAGCATAACCGCAGATTGTCATAGCTTCAACAAGACAGTGTGGGTCACCTTCAAGAACTGAACGGTCCATAAATGCACCTGGGTCACCTTCGTCGGCATTACATACAACATATTTCTGGTCTGCTTTATTAGCAGCAGTAAAGCTCCATTTTCTACCTGTTGGGAAGCCACCGCCACCACGGCCACGAAGACCTGAATCAATAACTGTCTGAATAACTTCATCAGGTGTCATTTCTGTAAGAGCTTTTGCAAGAGCACGGTAACCATCGTATGCAATATACTCTGTAATATCTTCTGGGTTAATAACACCGCAGTTACGAAGTGCAACTCTGTGTTGCTTTTTGTAGAAGTTTGTTTCATTTAAAGGCTTAACAGCTTCTTCTGTTACAGTCTCACTGTAAAGAAGTCTTTTAACAATACGACCTTTAAGAAGATGTTCTTCAACTATTTCTGGAATATCTTCAACTTTTACTTCACTGTAGAAGCATCCTTCTGGATAAACAATCATAATTGGGCCTAAAGCGCAAAGACCGAAACAACCAGTTCTTACAACCTGAATTTCGTCTTCAAGACCCTTCGCCTTAATGTTTTCATTAAGTGCATCTATAAGTTCGCCACTGTGGCTTGAGGTACAACCTGTACCACCACAAACGAGAACGTGGGCACGATACATAACTTTCTCTCCTTCTCTTATTTAGTCACAGCGCCAACTGTGTATTCAACAACAGGTTTGCCGTTTACAAGATGTTCAGCTACAACCTTTTGTGCTTTTTCAGCAGTCATCTGAACATAAGTAACCTTTTCTTTACCTGGTTCAAAAATTTCTACGATTGGTTCATACTGGCACATACCAATGCAACCTGTCTGTGTAACAGAAACGTGTTGAACATTTCTTTTTGTAACTTCATCAACAAGTGCTTTTAAAACAGGACGTGCACCTGCAGCAATACCGCAAGTAGCCATACCAACAACAACTCTGATGCCATCGTTACCATCAGCATCACGAGCAGCAAGTTGAGCCTGTGCTTTTTCTTTTATAGCAAGTAACTCTTCAAGAGATTTCATAAAAGTCATCCTTTCAATAATTCGTTATATTGTTCGTTTAAATATTCTTCTATCCAATTCATAACCGAAGGCTCCGAAAGTGGCACACCATCAAGAATTTTTTTGATTTCGACTGTAGAGAAGATAAATTCTTTATCATCTAACACACGTCTATATAAAAATTCTTTATCAGCATTCATTGAAACTATTGTCACAATGGTAGAAGCTATATCGCCTAAAGGTGTAAAATCAATGCTATCTGTTTTATAAAGAGCATTTATTTTTGTACCTACACCCTTTTCTGACTCAATAGTAAACTTTCCACCAGTCTGCTCACAGGACATTTTAAAAAGTGGAATTCCCATACCAACCTTTCTGGTTGTTCTTGTTGTAAAGAATGGGTCTATTACACTTTTAACCTGTTCTTCTGTCATTCCACAGCCATTGTCATAAATTCCAATTAAAAGAGTTTTCTCTTTTGTGTTTTCATTCACGACAATTTCTGTAAGTGAAGCGCCTGCAGATATTGAGTTCTGTGCAATATCGAGAATATTAAGTGAGAGTTCTCTCATCAGTCCATATATTTTGCAAGGATACCAGGGATATCGTCTGCAGTAACCTTACCATAAACTTCACCGTTGATTGTGAAAACAGGTGCAAGACCGCAAGCACCGATACAACGACAAGCTTCAAGTGAGAATTTACCATCTTCTGTACATTCACCTGCACCGATTCCTAAAACCTCACTGATTTTATCAAGAATTTGTTGTGAACCTTTAACGTAACAAGCTGTACCAAGACAAACAGAAATGTCATATTCACCCTTTGGTGAAAGTGAGAATTGTGCATAGAAGGTTGCAACGCCGTAAACTTTTTCAAGTGGAACATCCATACCTTCAGCAATCATAACTTGAACTTCTCTTGGCAAATAACCATAAATGCCTTGTGCTTCTTGCATTACGTGCATAAGTTGACTTTTGTCATCTTTGCATTCTGCAATTACAGCATCAAGCTTTGCTTTTTGTTCAGGAGTACCTTTGAAAGGTATGCTACTGATTTTTTTAAGCATTAATAATTCCTCCATTTCAAAAATTGAAACTATATAAGGTGGCATTTCACCACATACATACTCTGTAATTATATCAATTTACGACAAAAAAGTCCATAGAAAAACCGCACTTTTTTCTTCAAATTGATATTTTTTTAACATTTTTCTGTTTTGCATAAATTTTACATATAAATTTTTGTATCTTTAAACGATATACCCATCTTTTGCAATTATTTTTAGATATTTTTTCCAATGGATTATTATGCTTTTTTATGTTAAAATGCACTTAATAATATCTATATAATGGAGAGGTCTATATGAAGATTTCTGAAATTCAAACCATACTTAACGCCGAACTCGTTTGCGGAGCAGATTTATTAGAAAGCGAAGTTTTCACCGCTTGTGGCAGTGATATGATGAGTGACGTGTTAGCATTCGTTAAAGAACAAGCCGTTCTTCTTTCTGGTCTTGTTAATCCACAGGTTATAAGAACTGCTGAAATGATGGATATGAAATGTATTGTTTTCGTGCGTGGCAAAAAACCGAGTATGGATATGATTGACCTTGCAACCGAAAGAGATATAGTTCTTTTAAGAAGCGACCTTGAAATGTTTACCGCTTGCG
>JAZNUL010000007.1:0-5502 GCA_045592285.1 Acutalibacteraceae bacterium | reverse complement strand
GTAAGACCCCTCAAGGACTATGAGGTTGATAGGCTGCGTGTGTAAGCATGGTGACATGTTCAGCTAAGCAGTACTAATAGGTCGAGGGCTTGACCATTTCGTTTGTTTCTTCGCTTTCCTTTATTCAGTTTTCAGGGTACATTAAAACCGTAGCAGTTATGCTACGGTTTATTTTTTTTTATTTCTTCGATTTAAATATTAAATGATGATAATCAAATATTCCTATAATATCGATTATTGACAAACCCTATTAATAGTGATAATATTACTTTATTAAATTTCAGGAGAATAGTTATGACAAATTTATTTGCAACAAATTCATACTATTATTACTATTACTTTAACAATTAAGTAATAGTGATTTGTGCTGCATTTATTTGTTTTAAACCCTTAGCAGTAAAATCACTGCTGAGGGTGTTTTTATTTTATTTAAAGGAATGATAGATATGGCAAATTTAACTATTGGCGTTGTAGGTATGGGTCTTATAGGTGGCTCACTTGTTAAAGCTATAAAAAAGAATACAACTCATAAGGTTTTCGGTTTTGATATTTCAGAAGAAACTGTAAAAAGTGCATTGAAAGAAAAAAGTATAGATAAAGAACTCACAAATGAAAATCTTAAAGAGTGTGATTATGTATTTATTCCACTTTACCCAGAAGCAGTAAAAGATTATTTAATTAAAAATGCAAAGAATTTTAAAGCTGATGCAGTTGTTATTGACTGTGCTGGTGTTAAACGTTGTGTATGTGACGATTGCTTTGATATTGCTGAAAAGAATGGTTTTACATTCATTGGTGGTCACCCTATGGCTGGTACTCAGTTTTCTGGTTACGAAAATTCAAAAGATACAATGTTCCACAACTCACCATTCATTTTAACACCAAAAGAAAATGAAGATATTTTAACTCTTGCAAATGCACGTGAGGTTATTATTTCTATCGGTTTTGGCCGTGTATCTGTTATGACTGCTGAAAGACACGATAAATTGATTGCTTTTACTTCACAGCTTGCACACATTGTTTCAAATGCTTACATAAAAAGTCCATCTTCAAGTCAGCGTAAAGGTATTTCAGCTGGTAGTTACAAGGATTTAACCCGTGTTGCATATTTAAATGAAAGTATGTGGACTGAGTTGTTTTTAGAAAATAAG
The DNA here is from genome assembly GCA_045592285.1 of Acutalibacteraceae bacterium. GTDB lineage: Bacteria > Bacillota > Clostridia > Oscillospirales > Acutalibacteraceae > DTU089. Next base: position 4,351 of record JAZNUL010000007.1, on the reverse strand, counting down.
GATAACCTTATATTTGAATTAGATTTCCTTATAGAAGAACTTAAGAAATATAGCGACGCTATGAAAAATGATGATGCTGTTTTATTAAAACAACTTCTTAAAGATGGTAGAGAAGCGAAAGAAAAGGCAGACTAATAAAAATTAAAAGGCAGATGGATTTTTTTGAAATCTATCTGCCTTTTTGTTGCAACTATGTATAAAAATATGTTATAATAAATGTATATACGCTTAAGATAAATTTTCAAGGAGGTGCGGTATGGATAAGTTTGTTTTGCATTCAAATTATAACCCAACAGGCGACCAGCCAGAAGCTATAAAAGCACTTACAGATGGTGTAAATAAAGGTCTTAAGGAGCAGACTCTTTTGGGTGTTACAGGTTCTGGTAAAACCTTTACTATGGCGAATATTATTGCTAACGTCAATAAGCCTACTTTAGTTCTTGCTCACAATAAAACTCTTGCCGCACAGCTTTGCACTGAATTTAAAGAATTTTTTCCAGAAAATGCGGTGGAATATTTTGTTTCTTATTACGATTATTATCAACCTGAAGCATATATTCCTACAACTGATACTTATATCGAAAAAGACAGTGCAGTTAATGATGAAATAGATAAGCTCAGGCACTCTGCAACCTCAGCTCTTTCTGAAAGACGAGATGTAATTATAGTTGCATCGGTTTCGTGTATTTACACTTTAGGTGACCCTATTGATTACAGAAGTATGGTTATATCTTTAAGAACTGGTATGCAAAAAGAAAGGGATGCACTCCTCAATAAATTAGTTTCTATTCAATATGAAAGAAACGATGTAGCATTTGAAAGAAATAAATTTAGGGTAAAAGGCGATACAGTAGAAATTTTCCCTGTTTATTCTTCAGAGAATGCTATAAGAGTTGAATTTTTTGGCGACGAAATAGACAGGATTTCGGAGTTTAATCCACTTACAGGTGAAATAAAATGCAACCTTTCTCACGTTGCAATTTACCCTGCTTCTCACTACGTTGTTGAGCATGAGAAAATGGAAAGAGCTTTAGAAGAAATATATAATGAAATGACCGAAACTGCCGAGAATTTCAAAAAAGAAGGTAAACTCTTAGAAGCGCAAAGAATTATGCAACGAACTCAGTATGATATCGAAATGCTTCGTGAAACTGGATTTTGTAAAGGTATTGAAAACTATTCACGTGTTATGTCTGGCAGAGAGCCAGGTTCAGCGCCGTTTACACTTCTTGATTATTTCCCTGATGATTATTTGTTATTTGTTGACGAATCTCACGTAACACTTCCACAAGTCCGTGGTATGTTTGGCGGTGACCGTTCGAGAAAAGAAAGTCTTGTTAATTTCGGTTTCAGACTTCCTTCTGCATTTGATAACAGACCACTTAAATTTGATGAATTCTATGAGAAAACAAATCAAAGAATTTTTGTGAGTGCCACACCGGGAGAATTTGAAAAATCAAAGAGTGCACAAATTGCAGAGCAGGTTATAAGACCAACTGGACTTTTAGACCCTGAAATATTTGTTAGAAGTACCGATGGGCAAATTGATGATTTAATATCTGAAATAAATATAAGAGTAGATAAAAAAGAGCGTGTTTTAGTTACAACTCTTACAAGAAAAATGGCAGAAGATTTAACTGAATATCTTGAAGGCTGTAAAATCAAAGTCCGTTATATGCATTTTGATGTTGATACAATAGAACGAATGGAAATTATAAGGGATTTAAGACTCGGTGAATTTGATGTTTTAGTTGGTATTAATCTTTTACGTGAAGGTCTTGATATTCCCGAGGTTTCACTCGTTGCGATTCTTGACGCTGATAAAGAGGGCTTTTTAAGAAGTGAAACTTCATTAATTCAGACAATAGGCAGAGCGGCACGTAACGCTAATGGTCAGGTAATTATGTATGCTGACGAGGTTACTCGCTCGATGGAAAATGCAATTACCGAAACTTATCGTCGTCGTGAAAAGCAGATGAAATACAACGAAGAAAATGGTATTACACCAGAAACCATTAAAAAGGATGTTCGTGAAATACTTGAGATTTCTTCTAAAGATAACGTTCAGGAGAAAATTGCTAAAAAGAGATTTTCTGCTAATGAAAAAAATCAGTTGATAGAAAAGCTCACAAAAGAAATGAGAGCAGCCGCAAAGCTTCTTGAATTTGAACATGCGGCATATTTAAGAGACCAGATTGAAAAGATTAAGAACAGTTAAAATAAAGGTGTTAAAATGGAAAAGAATTTAACCGTTAAAGGTGCAAAGGTACACAATTTAAAAAATGTAAACGTTGAAATACCAAGGGATAAGCTTGTAGTTTTTACAGGTCTTTCAGGCTCGGGTAAATCTTCACTTGCATTCGATACAATTTATGCTGAAGGTCAGAGAAGATATATGGAAAGCCTTTCTTCTTATGCCCGTCAGTTTTTGGGGCAGATGGATAAGCCTGATGTTGAAAGCATTGAAGGTCTTTCACCAGCAATTTCAATCGACCAGAAAACAACATCCAAAAACCCACGTTCAACAGTTGGTACAGTAACAGAAATTTATGACTATCTTCGTCTTTTATATGCAAGAGTTGGTGTGCCACATTGTCCTGTTTGCGGTAAAGAGATTAAAACACAATCTATTGACCAGATTGTAGATAAGGTTATGGAACTCCCAGATGGCACAAAGTTTCAGGTTTTAGCACCTATTGCAAAAGGCAAAAAAGGTGAATTTAAAAAGGAACTTGAACAGGCTTCAAAATCTGGTTATGTAAGAGCAAGAATTGACGGAATTGTTTACGATTTATCTGAAGATATAAAATTAGAAAAGAATATTAAGCATACCATTGAAATTATAGTTGATCGTCTCGTTATGAAGCGTGATATTACATCTCGTCTTTCAGATTCTTTAGAAACTGCATTTTCTATTACAGATGGTACAGTTTTAATTGCTGTTGTTGATGGTGAAGAGCAATTATATTCACAGAATTTTGCTTGTCCTGAGCATGGCTCGTTTATGGATGAATTAGAGCCAAGAATGTTCTCTTTCAATAATCCGTTTGGTGCTTGTCCTACTTGCTCTGGTCTTAGTATGTTTTTACGTGTTTCTGAAGATTTATTAGTGCCTAACAGAAATCTTTCTATAAATGAAGGTGCAATCAAAGGTTGCGGTTGGGGTCAGAGTGATAAAAGTACCATTGCTGGTATGTATTACACTGCACTCGCAGAAAAATATAACTTCACTTTTGATACACCATTTAAGGATATTTCTAAAGAAGGTCAGGATGCAATCTTTTATGGAACAAAAGGCGAAAGAATGCAGGTTACACGTGTTAATGAATACGGTAGCGGAACTTATATGACCGATTTTGAAGGTATTATAAACAACCTTGAACGTCGCCACAGAGAAACTACAAGTGACTGGTCAAGAAATGATATTGAGCAATATATGGTTGAATGTCCGTGTCCTACGTGTAAGGGTAAAAGGCTTAAACCAGCTTCACTTGCTGTTACAGTCGGCGGTAAAAATATTATGGAATTTACCGATATGTCTGTAAGAGAAGAGTTAGCGTTTATTGAACAAATCGAAGAAACACTTTCTGAAAAAGACAGAAAAATCGGTAAGCAAATATTTAAAGAAATCCGTTCACGTCTTTCATTCCTTTGTGATGTTGGTCTTGATTATTTAACACTTTCACGTTCTGCTGGTACTCTTTCAGGTGGTGAAAGTCAGAGAATAAGACTTGCTACACAAATCGGTTCTTCTTTAATGGGTGTTTTATATATTCTTGATGAGCCGAGCATCGGTCTTCACCAGAGAGATAATGACAAGCTCTTACAGTCGCTCAAAAACTTAAGAGATTTGGGTAATACTTTAATTGTTGTTGAACACGATGAAGATACAATGAATGCGGCAGACTACATTGTTGACGTTGGTCCTGGTGCTGGTGTTCACGGTGGTGAAATTGTATTCCAGGGTACAGTTAAAGATATTAAAAAGTGTAAAAATTCTATCACTGGTCAATACCTTTCAGGTAAACGAAAAATTGAAGTGCCTGCAACAAGACGTGAGGGTAATGGTAAATCACTTATAATTAAAGGTGCTAAAGAAAATAACCTTAAAAATATTGACGTAGAAATACCACTTGGTAAGTTTGTTGCTGTAACTGGTGTTTCTGGGTCTGGTAAATCTTCTTTAATAAATGAGATTTTATTTAAGAAGTTATCCGCAGAGCTTAACGGTGCAAGAAAATTCCCTGGTAAGCACGATGAAATAATGGGACTCGGGCATTTAGATAAGGTTATTGATATTGACCAATCACCAATTGGCAGAACTCCACGCTCAAATCCAGCGACTTATACG
>JAZNUL010000006.1:0-31815 GCA_045592285.1 Acutalibacteraceae bacterium | reverse complement strand
CTAAAAGCTTTTCAACTTCAAGTTCAACAGGAAGACCGTGAGTATCCCAACCAGCCTTTCTTGGAACCATACAGCCTTTCATTGTACGGTAACGTGGAATCATATCCTTAATAACACGTGTTAAAACGTGACCGATGTGTGGCTTACCATTTGCTGTTGGTGGGCCATCGTAGAAAACGTAAGGAGTGCCGTTTTTTCTGTCCTCAATACTTTTTTCAAAGATTTTTTGGTCACGCCAGAATTTTTCAATTTGTTTTTCCTGTTCAACAAAATTCACATTTGGCGAAATTGGATCGTACATTCTGCTACCTCCATAAAATATATTCGTGGGAAAATAAAAAACTTGCCCTGTAATAACAGGACAAGACTAACTTGCAACCACCTTTATTACTACGTACTGACATACGCCACTCTTATAACGGTGAGTTTCCGTAAAGACTTACTACAATTTCGGTCTTTCAGCTCAGAAGTGATTTTCAGTTTATTAAAATCTGCCAGGCTTACACCGCCCCCGACTCGCTTTGAGATTTATTAAAAAACCTACTGTCTTCGTCAATGCCTTTCATACATCGGTTATAATACCATAATAAATAAATATTTGCAAGTGTTTTATTTTAATTAAATTCAAAAAATTGATATATTGGTAACCAATGGTCAATTTTTTCTTATTTTTCAAATTTTTAAAACTTCTTCTTTACATATTGACTAAAATTGGATATAATATGTATTTGGTAAATTATGAAATAAATTATTTTCTTGAAAGGAATTTTTTATATGCTTCAATTTGAAGAATTAAACTTAGAATTATCATCTTACGAAGACAAACTCACTGACTTAGCCGAAGCTTTAGGTCTTAAGGCAATGGCTGAAGAAGTAAAAGCATTAGAAGAGCAAAGTGCTCAGGATGGTTTCTGGGATGACGTTCAGAACTCACAAAAAATCGTTCAGAGAACTGCTACATTAAAAAATAAAATCAAGGCTTATGATGACCTTAAAGCAGTTTATGAAGATACTTTAACATTAATTGAATTAGCAAACGAAGAAGAAGACGAATCACTCTTTGACGAATGTCGTGGTAGCGTTGATTCATTTATTTCACAGCTTGATGCTATGACACTTTCAACACTTCTTACAGGTGAATACGACTCTAACAATGCTATTCTTACATTCCACGCTGGTGCTGGTGGTACTGAAGCTCAGGACTGGGCACAGATGCTTTTCAGAATGTATAACCGCTGGGGTGAAAGACACGGCTTCAAGGTTTCTACACTCGACTACCTTGATGGTGATGAAGCTGGTCTTAAATCTGCAGTTATTCTTATTGAAGGCGAAAATGCTTACGGTTATATGAAGAGCGAAAGTGGTATTCATCGACTTGTTCGTGTTTCTCCTTTTGATGCTTCTGGCAGACGTCACACTTCTTTCGCATCATTAGAGGTTATGCCAGAAATTGACGATACTATTGAAGTAGATATTGCTCCAGAAGATATTAAAATGGACGTTTATCGTTCATCTGGTGCAGGTGGTCAGAAAGTTAACAAAACTTCATCTGCTGTTCGTCTTACTCATATTCCAACAGGTATTGTCTGCTCTTGCCAGGTTGAAAGAAGCCAACATCAGAACAGAGAAGTTGCTATGCGTATGCTTAAATCAAAGCTTATTGAAATCAAAGAAAGAGAGCATCTCGATAAAATCAGTGATATAAAAGGTGTTCAGAAAGAAATTGCCTGGGGTAGCCAGATTCGTTCTTACGTATTTATGCCATACACCCTTGCAAAAGACCACAGAACAAATTTTGAAAATGGTAACATAAACGCTGTTATGGATGGCGATATTGACGGCTTCATTAATGCATACTTAAAGTTACAGGCTAACAAAGAAGGCTAATTTTAAATGGATATAAGAAAAGAATCTTTAAAAAAGCACTACGAGTGGAATGGCAAAATTGAAGTAGTTACTCGTTGCCCTATTGAAACAAGAGAAGATATGTCTTTAGCCTACACCCCTGGTGTTGCTGAAGCCTGTCTTGAAATTGAGAAAGATGTTAACAAATCATTCCAATTAACAAGAAGAAACAATCTTGTTGCGGTTATTACAGACGGCACTGCAGTTTTAGGTCTTGGTGATATTGGTCCAGAGGCCGGTATGCCTGTTATGGAAGGTAAATGTGCACTTTTCAAGGCTTTTGCAGATGTTGATGCATTTCCACTTTGTATAAAATCTAAAGACCCAGACGAAATTGTTAAAACTATTTCCTTAATTTCTGGTAGTTTTGGTGGAATAAATTTAGAAGATATTTCTGCACCAAGGTGCTTTGAAATAGAAAAGAAGTTAAAAGAATGCACAGATATTCCAATCTTTCACGATGACCAGCACGGCACTGCCGTTGTAGTTTTAGCGGCACTTCTTAATGCTCTTAAGGTTGTAAAAAAAGATATCGTAACAGCAAAAATAGTTGTAAACGGTTTAGGTGCAGCAGGTACTGCGATTACAAAAATGTTAATTTCAGCAGGTGCAGAAAACATGTTGCTTCTTGACAGAAGCGGTATTGTTGACGAAAACAACTCTGCTTTAGGTGATGAAAGACAAAACCTTGCTAAAATCACTAACAAAGAAAATCTAAAGGGCGACCTTTCTGTTGCAATTAAAAATGCAGATGTTTTCATAGGTGTTTCTGCACCAGATATTCTTAAGCCTGAAATGGTTGAAACTATGAACAATGACTCAATAGTTTTTGCTATGGCTAACCCGACACCTGAAATTATGCCAGATAAAGCAAAAAATGCAGGTGCAAGAATTGTTGGCACTGGTCGTTCAGATTTCCCGAACCAGATTAACAACGTTCTTGTTTTCCCTGGTATTTTCCGTGGTGCACTTGATGCTAACGCTACTGAAATTACAGAAAATATGAAATTAGCAGCAGCAAAAGCACTCGCTGAACATATTAAAGAAAGTGAATTAAACGAAGAAAATATAATTCCATCTGCACTTGATAAATCAATAGCTTTTGAAGTTGCAAAGGCAGTAAAGATACAGGCAGAACTTGACAACGTAGTTAGAAATAGTGCTGAGTGCTGAGTGCAAAGTGCTGAGTTTCGGGACCTGCGGTCGGCAATTATAAGATTACAAAAAACAACTACATTCTTTCATCCAGAATTTAATCTGATGAGAGAATGTAGTTTGTTTTAACTATTTCCTAATTCCTATTTCCTAATTCCTATTTCCTAATTCCTATTTCCTAATTCCTATTTCCCCCAAATCTCTTGTATATTCCAAAAATTTATGTATAATAGTGTAGTTAAAAAAATTAAGGATTGGTAATAAAATGGCAGAAAAAAGAAGTACTTTTTCCGGTAAATTAGGTTTTGTTCTTGCTACCGCAGGTTCAGCCGTAGGTCTTGGTAATATATGGCGTTTCCCATATCTCGCCGCAAAATATGGCGGTGGAATATTTTTACTTGTTTATCTTGTTTTAGCCCTCACATTCGGCTTTGCTTTAATGTGTGCTGAAATTGCAATAGGCAGAAAAACAGGTGTAAGCGCTATTGAAGCATTTGGTAAGCTCAATAAAAAATTCAAATTTGTTGGTTTACTTTGCTCAATAGTTCCTATTATAATTCTCCCCTACTATTCTGTAATTGGTGGATGGATTATTAAATATTGCACAGTATTTATAACAGGTAATATTTCTGCTGCTGCAACTGACGGATTTTTCGATTCATTTATTTCAGCACCATTCCAGCCAGTTGTCTGGTTTGCAATTTACATAGGTCTTACTGCACTCGTTGTACTTTCAGGTGTTGAAAAGGGTATTGAAAAAGTCAGTAAAATTATGATGCCTATTCTTGTTGTGCTCACAATTTTTATTGCTGGTTATTCAATGTTTATGCCCGGTGCATTAGAGGGTGTTAAGTTTTATTTAATGCCTGATTTTTCAAAATTCTCAGCAACAACAGTTCTTGCGGCTATGGGTCAACTCTTCTACTCAATGTCACTTGCTATGGGTATTATGATTACTTATGGCTCATATATGAAAAAAGACGTTAGTCTTGAAGGTTCTGTTAAACAAATTGAACTTTTTGACACAGGTATTGCCTTCTTAGCTGGTCTTATGATTATCCCTGCAGTTTTCTCTTTTTCAAATGGTGACGAGAGTGCTTTAGGAAAAGGTCCTGGACTTATGTTTGTTACATTACCTAAAGTATTTGAAAGTATGGCGGGTGGCTCAATAATCGGCACATTGTTCTTTGTGTTAGTTTTATTCGCTGCCCTTACTTCTTCAATATCTCTTATGGAAACGGTTGTTTCTATTGTAAAAGACAAAACAGGTCTTTCAAGAAACAAGACTTTAATTATAGTTTTAGTAGGTTCAATAATTTTAGGTGCACTTTCTGCACTTGGTTATGGAACGCTCGCAGATATTAAAATTATTGGTATGGCTTTCCTTGATTTCTTCGACTTCATAAGCAACAGCGTTTTAATGCCAATAGTTGCATTCCTTACTTGTATTTTTGTTGGTTACATTATAAAACCAGATATATTTGTTGAAGAAATTGAGCTTACAGGTAAATTCAAAAGAAAAAAGCTTTTCTTAATTGTTATAAAATATTTTGCACCAATATGCATCGTTTTAATTCTCATTTCATCAGTACTTGATGCGTTGGGAATTGTAAAGATTTAACTTTCGGAGAAAGTTAAATCTTTACATAGTGCTGAGTGATGAGTGCAAAGTGATGAGTTTCGGAAATGCTCCGCATTTGATTGTAAAAACAAGTGAATAAAAAACAGTTTATCCTATCATTTAAAGTTGCATTAAACTAAAAATGATAGGATAAATTTATTTTTTAGCAAACAAATTATAATCGGCTTTGCCCGTTAACTTTCAATTTTCAACTTTAAACTTTCAATTAATAGCGTCGCAGACCCTATAATTACGCATTACGAATTAAAGAAACTCTGTTTCTTTCTTAGCTCAAAATATACAGCAACGCTAAAATAAGCATCTCATCTGCCTTTTCTTCTGTAAGCAAAAGAATCAGCGATAAAATCAATGCTTTGTCGCTATCCATATTCAAGTCGCCCAATATGTTTTTTAACATATCATTCTGCGGCTTCAGTGGTGGGCGATTTTCTTCTTTTTCTTTTACATATTCACGCTTTATGGGTTCGCTTTTATTTCCTTCAAAATATGAAGAAGTTGAAGCAAAACTTTTTAATTCATCTAAATAATCGTCAGGCATTTTAACTCTTTTTATATTCTGTGAATTTTGTGGCGTTTGTATTTCTCTCGCTTGAGTTTTTTCTTCGTTTATTTCTTCGACTACTGTTTTAGCCCTTTTCTGCATTTCATTTACACGCTTAATTGCATCATTCTGCATTTTCATAATATCATTATAAGAATACTCAGCCATATTACATTATCCCTTTTTCTCTTAATAATGGTATTATTGAGAGAAGCTTTACAAATTTCATTGCTTCATCTGCTTTTTTTCGTCGCTCATCCGAAAGAAGAGGCTTTAAAGCACAAATAAAGTCTTCTCGCTCATCGTGTGAATTAAGTTGTGTAAGCAATGGCAGAAGATTTGCAAATTGCGACATATCAGGAAGCCCTAAAGAGCTTAAATCGAGCATTTTAAAATCGCTGTTATTTGATTTCATTTGTGGTTCTTTTCTTTCTGGCTCCTGTGAATTTTCTCCCCCGAGAATTGAATTTGCCACATTTTTTAAATTATTTATATCCTCACTTGAAAGTGATGACAAAATACTTCCTATATCAAGGTCTGCCATTAAAATCACCACCCGTCAGTTTTTTAAACAGTTGCTTTGCCAAATCGCTGTTTAAAAGCTCTTTTGTTTTATTTTCATCAGAGAGCACCTCTTTTAATTTTTCTGTCTGACTTTCTGTTAAATTTTCATTTATAAAATCTTTTAAACTATCATTAGATTTAATTTTATCCATATCATTTTTACCTTTTTCGTTATTGAACATTGAAATCACCCTTATAATTTAATATACTATAGTAGTAATTTTTATGAAAAAGACAGGTGAATTATGAATGAGAATACTTGTGCTTTCAGATTCCCACAAGCATATTGCAAACTTAATAGATGCAATAAACAATGAACCAACTGCTGAAATCGTATATTTTTTAGGTGACGGAACTTACGAAATGGAAGAAGTTCGAGAGATTTTCACTGATAAAAAAATGTTTATTCTCGTAAGAGGCAACTGCGACTTTATAAATACAGTTCCGCTTTGTGATATAAGAAGTGTTGACACTTGTAAAATCTACGCTTCTCACGGAGCCGTAGAAAACGTTAAACTTTCTTTTGTTGGCATAAAAAATGAAGCTATTAAAAATGGTTGTAATATTGCACTTTTTGGGCACACTCACGAGAAATATTACAGTTACGAAAACGGTCTTCATCTTTTTAACCCTGGTAGCGTTAAAGAAGGCTCTTATGGCATAATTGATATTATGGAGAACGGTATAATGTGTTTCCATAAGAATTTATGGGATATAAAATAAGTATATTTATATTGTTGTTTTATTGACATTCTAAATGGTAAATGTTAAAATATTTCAGTATACATTTTTAAAAATTTATTTAAGGAGCATTTATATGGATTTTCGTCAAAACGGATTTATGTATGCATTAGGCTTTATTGTCGTTGCATTCGTAATCGTTCAATCATCATTTTTTATTAGAAAAGCATGGAAACGTGCTAAGGAATTAGGCATTGACAGTAGTGTACTTAAAACAACTGTTACTTCAAGTGCAGTATTTACAGTTGCACCTGCAATTGCAATTTTAGCAACTGTTATTGTTCTTTCAAAGGCTTTAGGTCTCGTTCTCCCTTGGATTAGGCTTTCAGTTATTGGTAACTTAGCTTACGAATCAACTGCAGCAAGTGCAGTTTTAGGTAATCTTAATGCCGCAGTTACAGATAAAGGAGAATTTTCAACTGTTGCTTGGGTTATGACTATCGGTAGTTGTCTTCCTCTTATTCTTATGCCAATCCTCTGCAAAAAACTTCACAGTAAAATCGGTGGCGCTTTAAGCGGTGACAGTAAGGTTGGTAAATTAGGCGACTACATATCTGCCGGTGCTTTCATTGGTATCATTACTGCTTTTGTTGCTACATCTATTAACGGTAAATCAAGTGACGGCAAAACAGACGGTGGTTTCCTTTCAATCGCCGTACTTGTAGTTGCAGTTGTTCTTTATTTAATTCTCGAAACAATCGCAACTAAATTTAAGTTAAGTAAATTTGAACCATTCGTTATGCCGCTTGCAATGTTCGGTGCTATGGGTGCTGCAGTGTTACTCACATCAGTTTTACCAGCAGAACTTGTAACACACAGCTGGTTTAACTAAGAAAGGAGTTCTGTAAAATGAAAAAGACTTATTACGATAAAGTTCATACCTGGGGTAGAATCTGGAGTATTACAGCTCTCTTAGTTCTTTTCTCAGTTCCTCTTTCAATTTCTGTTTATTACAATGCATGGCCAGAAATGAACGGTTTATTTTCTGCTCTTTTAAAGGTTTTACCAATCTTCTGGATTTCTGCAGTTGTTGAAGTTATTACTTACACACCAATGCTCGGTGCTGGTGGTACTTACTTAAGCTTCGTTACAGGTAACATTACAAACCTTAAGCTCCCTTGCGGTGTTAACGCAATGAAATCTGCTAACGTTAAAGCTAACTCAGAAGAAGGCGAAGTTATTTCTACAATCGCAATTGGCGTTTCTGCTATTGTTACAACAGTAATTATTGCAGTTGGCGTTTTAGCATTCGCGCCTTTCCTTGGCAAATTAACTGATCCAGAATCAGTTTTAGCTCCTGCTTTCGACAGAGTTACACCTGCACTTTTCGGTGCACTTTTAGCATCATATCTCCGCAAATACTGGAGAATTTCAATTCTTCCATTATTAGTAGGTTGCATTGTTCTTGTGTTCGTTCCAACACTTGGCGCTGGTACACTTCTCTTTGTTACAATTATTGTAAGTATCTTAGGTGTATTTGCTCTTTCAAAGTTCAATTTACTTGAATCGAAGAAGAAATAAATTCTAAAAATTAGAAATTAGAAAAAAGGAATTAGACTCAATAGAAAATAGATAATCCTATCATTTAAAGTTAGTTACTACTTAAAATGATAGGATTTTTTTGTCAAACTATAGTTCCTAATTCCTATTTCCTACTTCCTAATTCCTACTTCCTACTTCCTAATTCCTACTTCCTACTTCCTAATTCCTATTTCCTACTTCCTAATTCCTATTTCCTACTTCCTAATTCCTAATAAAAATGCCTTATGTGCAAAAATCAGGAAAAAGAAAAACCCCACCGTCATAAAGGTGGGGAGTTTTCTTGGAAAGAGAAAATGTTTTGTTTAGCAATCTTTTTGTCTATCTTTTATATACCAAATCAATTTGTTGCAATCTTAATAAAAATGTGAACAAATTGTTAACAATGCTAAAAAATTGTTAAAAACACGCTCTCTTCTTATTTTACCATTAAATCAACAATAAGATTACTTAATTCTGCAGGGTCTTTTACAGAAACACCACTTATAAGGCAACCCTGTGCATAAAGAAGCTTTGCATAATTTTTAAGAGTATCTTTATCACTCTCATAAAGTTCTTTAAGTTTATTTGCCAATTCGTGATTAGCGTTAATTTCAAGTGCAATTTCTGCCTTTACCTTTTGTTCATTAGAAGGCATTGCATTTAAAACCTTTTCCATTTCAAGAGAAAGATTACCTTCACTTGTAAGACAAGAAGCGTAGTTTTTAAGATTGTTTGTATAACGAACCTCAGAAACATCACCATTCAAAGCATCTTTAATGAATGAAAGCATTTCTTTATCTGCTTCATTCTTTTCTTTTAAAGCATTCTTTTCGTCCTCTGTGTTAAGGTCTAACTTCTCATCACAGATGTTCTGGAATTCCTTGCCATCATATTCGTGAAGCATTTTAACTGTGAATTCGTCAACATATTCTGTTAAATAGAGAATTTCAAAGCCTTTATCTTTAACTGCTTCTGTCTGTGGGAGCATTTCAATCTTTTCAATAGTTTCGCCACAAGCGTAGTAAATTTTTTCTTGTCCATCCTTGAGTCTTCCAACGTATTCTTTAAGAGTAACTAAAGACTTGTCTTTTGAAGAGTAGAACAAAATTAAATCTTTAAGATTATCTTTATTCATTCCGTAGCTGTTATAAATGCCGAACTTAATCTGCATACCAAAGGTTTTGAAGAATTCTTCATAAGCTTCTCTTTCGTTGTTAAGCATTTTTTCAAGCTCAGACTTAATTTTCTTTTCAATAGTTTTTGCAATAAGCTTAAGCTGTGCATCGTGCTGAAGCATCTCACGTGAAATATTTAAAGATAAGTCTTCTGAATCCACAAGACCTTTAACGAAACTGAAATAATCAGGGAGTAAATCCTTGCATTTTTCCATAATAAGAACGCCTTTTGAATAAAGCTGTAAGCCCTTTTCAAAATCTTTTGAGTAATAGTCAAACGGTGCTCTTTTTGGGATAAACATAAGTGCACTATAAGTTGCATTACCCTCTGTTTTAGAGTGAATTACTTTAGCTGGTGCTTCAAAATCATAGAACTTTTCACTGTAAAAATTATTATAATCTTCGTCAGTTACTTCGTTTTTATTTTTCTTCCAGATTGGCACACGGCTGTTGAGAGTTTTATCTGTAATTACTGTTTCAAATTCGTTTTCAGTACCCTCTTTTAATTCTTTAGATTCAACGTACATTTTAATAGGGTGACGAATGTAATCTGAATACTTTTTAACGAGTGCTTCGATTTTGTATGTCTCAAGATACTGACTGTAATTATCATCTTCTGTATCACTTTTAAGCTTTAACGTAATTACTGTACCAAATGAATCTTTTTCACATTCTTCTATTGTGTAACCATCTGCACCAGTTGACACCCAACGATACGCTTCATCACTACCAAAAGCCTTACTTTCAACTGTAACAGAGTCGCTAACCATAAATGCAGAATAGAAACCAACACCAAATTGACCGATAATATCAACGTCTTCACTTTGTTCATTCTCTGTTTTAAATGCTAAAGAACCACTTTTTGCAATAGTACCTAAGTTGTTTTCTAATTCATCTTCAGTCATACCGCAACCGTTATCAGAGATAGTAAGAGTACGGTCATTTTTATTTACTGATAAACGAATGCAGAAATCATCTTTATTAAGACCAACAGTTGAATCTGTAAGTGACTTAAAATATAATTTATCAAGCGCATCACTTGCATTTGAAATAATCTCACGGATAAACACTTCTTTATGGGTATAGATTGAGTTAATCATCATATCCATAAGTTTTTTACTTTCTGCTTTAAATTGCTTTTTTCTCATTTTTAAATGCTCCTTGGTTTAAATATTTTACTTATACTATTATAAGACTTGTACCGTCAAAATCAACCTTAATTTCAGTTTCCGGCTCAAGATTTTCTGAAATAATTTTTCTTGCAATAAGAGTTTCAACTGCCGATTGAACAAAACGCTTTAATGGTCTTGCACCGAATGCGGGGTCGTAGCCTTCTTCTGCAATATATTCTTTTGCTTTTTCTGTAACTGTAAGTTTTAATTGCTTTTGCTCAATACGTTTTCTTAAATCAGCAATTAAAAGCTCAGTTATACCTAAAATATTTTCTTTTGAAAGTGGCTTATAAAGCACAATCTCATCAAGTCTATTCAAAAATTCTGGTCTGAATGAGCGTTTTAAAAGAGTCATTACATTTTCTCTGGCTTCGTCTTTAATATCACCATTGTCGCTAATTCCTGAAAGTAAAAATTCAGAACCTAAATTTGACGTGAGAATTATAATTGTATTTTTAAAGTCCACTGTTCTGCCCTGACTATCTGTAATTCTACCATCATCAAGCACTTGTAAAAGAATGTTGAATACATCTGTGTGTGCCTTTTCAACCTCATCAAAAAGAAGAACTGTATATGGCTTTCTTCTTACTGCCTCAGTTAACTGCCCACCTTCATCAAAGCCGATATATCCAGGAGGTGCACCAATAAGACGAGAAACTGAGTGTTTTTCCATATATTCACTCATATCAATTCTTATCATAGCGTGTTCATCATCAAACAAAGCTTCTGCCAGAGCCTTTGCAAGTTCTGTTTTACCAACACCAGTAGGACCTAAGAATAAGAACGAACCTATTGGTCTTTTAGGGTCTTTGATGCCTGCTCTCGAACGAAGAATTGCATCACTGATTTTTGTAACTGCTTCATCCTGTCCTACTACCCTTTTGTGAAGAATGTCACTTAAATTAAGAACCTTATCACGTTCACTTAAAGCTAATTTTGAAACAGGGATACCAGTCCAGCGTGCTACAATTCTTGCAATTTCGTCATCCGTTACCTTATCTCTTAAAAGAGTGTTTTTGTTTCCATTCTCAACAAAATTTTCACACTCTTCCAATTCCTTCTGAAGATCAGGAAGCTTTCCATATTTAAGCTCTGCCGCTTTTGTTAAGTCATAATTACTCTGTGCTTTTTCAATTTCTGCATTTACTGCTTCAATCTCTTCACGGATTTTCTGAACTTTATTTATTGAATCTTTTTCATTTTCCCATTTAAGCTTCATCTCATTAAAAATATCTCTTAAATCAGAAAGTTCTTTTCTTATATCACTAAGATGATCCTGTGACAATTTATCTGTTTCTTTTTTAAGTGCCGCTTCTTCAATTTCAAGCTGCATTATTTTATGAGATATTTCATCAAGCTCAGTTGGCATAGAGTTCATTTCGGTTTTTATTAAAGCACACGCTTCATCAACTAAATCTATTGCCTTATCAGGTAAAAATCTGTCACTTATATATCTGTTAGAAAGTGTAGCTGCAGAAATTAAAGCACCATCCTGAATTTTTACACCATGGTAAACCTCATAACGCTCTTTTAAACCGCGAAGAATTGAAATGGTATCTTCTACAGTTGGCTCTGCTACCAAAACAGGTTGAAAGCGTCTTTCTAAGGCGGCGTCTTTTTCTATATACATTCGGTATTCATTAAGCGTCGTAGCACCTATACAATGCAATTCACCACGTGCTAAAAGTGGTTTTAAAAGATTACCTGCATCCATAGCACCATCTGTTTTGCCTGCACCAACTATTAAATGCAATTCATCAATAAAAAGAATAATCTGTCCTTCACTTTTCTGTACCTCATTTAAAACTGCTTTTAAGCGTTCTTCAAACTCGCCACGATATTTTGCACCGGCAATTAAAGCACCCATATCAAGTGAGAAAATGGATTTATTCTTCAAATTATCAGGCACATCTTCTTTTACAATTCTTAAAGCAAGTCCTTCTGCAATAGCAGTTTTACCAACACCTGGCTCACCAATAAGACACGGATTATTTTTAGTTTTTCTCGAGAGAATTCTTATTACATTACGAATTTCTTCGTCACGACCAATAACAGGGTCTAATTTTCTTTCTCTCGCAAGCTCAACTAAATCTCTACCATATTTTTTAAGAACATCATAAGTTTCTTCAGGATTTTCACTTGTAACATTACTGTTACCCCTTACATCCTTTAAAACTTTAAGAAAATCGTTTTTAGTTATATTGTATTTCTTGAAAAGTTCTTTAATTTTTGCTTCCTGGTGCTCAAAAATACCGAGCATAATATGTTCAACAGAAACAAAACTATCTTTCATATAATTTGCTTGCTTTTCTGCTTCTTCTAACGCTAAATTCAAATCATTAGAAATATATTTCTGACTTGTTCCGCTTACTTTAGGTAAAGTGTTGATAGCGTTTTCTATTTCTGCTAAAAGCGAATTAAACTGAGGCGTAATCTTTTGAATAAGACCGCCTATTAAACCATTCTCTTGTTTTAACAAAGCACAGAATAAATGAAGCTCTGTTATTTCCTGATTGCCATGCTCTGTTGCAATACTTTGTGCAGAATTTACTGCTTCAATACTTTTTTGTGTAAATTTCTGAAAATTCATAAGATCACTCCTTCCAATATTTTACCAAATAATTTATCTTATATAACTCTTGTAAAATTTCTTTACAAATACGAGTATATACCCTCTTATCCTCTTTTTTGTTAATAAAATGTGAACAAACTGTTAAAATTAGCACTCGCAAAACAAGAGTGCTAATCACAAGATTTTGCTTTATTTTTGTAGTGTTTTATGATATAATATCAAGGTATATTATTTGTTAGAAAAGGATGTATTATTTTGGATATTGCAAAACAACTCTCCCTTGAATTTTCAATGAGCGAAATGCATATTAACAACGTAATTAACTTAATTGATGATGGCAACACAATTCCGTTTATTGCACGTTACAGAAAAGAAATGCACGGCTCTTGTGACGACCAGAAATTAAGAGACATTTTTGACAGACTCACTTATATCAGAAACCTTGAAAAGAGAAAAGAAGAGGTTACAAACTCTATTGAAGAACAAGGTAAAATGACAGAAAAATTAGCTGAGGCTATTTCTAAAGCAATCACTTTAGCTGAGGTTGAAGATATTTATAGACCTTACAAGCAAAAGCGTAAAACAAGAGCTTCTGTTGCTAAAGAAAAGGGCTTGGAGCCACTTGCAGAGTTACTCTTTGGCTTCACCTTAAAGGGTGTAGATTTAAACGAATTTGCAAAAGAATACGTAGACGAAGAAAAAGGCGTAGAAACAGTAGAAGACGCTTTACAGGGGGCTTCTGATATTATTGCCGAAATTATTTCTGACTCTGCAGAAGCAAGAAAGCTTTTAAAAGAGCTTATCGACAAAACTGGTATTATCCGTTCAGTTGCTAAGAAAGAAGAAGACAGCGTTTACTCAATGTACTACGATTATTCTGAGGCTGTAAAGAAAATTCCAAGTCATAGAATTCTTGCAATCAATCGTGGTGAAAACGAAGAATTTTTAAAGGTTACTGTTGAAGTTAATGAAGATGAAGCAATTAAAATTTTAAATAATCTTTTCATTACAGAAGGCAGTTCTTCAACAGATTTCTGTAAAGAGAGCGTTAAAGACAGTTACTCACGTCTTATTTTCCCATCTCTCGAAAGAGAAATAAGAAGTAATTTAACAGAAAAAGCTGACGAACAGGCTATTAAGATGTTCGGTAGCAACCTAAAGCCATTACTTATGCAACCACCAATAAAAAATAAAACTGTTTTAGCAGTTGACCCTGCTTACAGAACTGGTTGTAAATTAGCTATTGTTGATGGTAACAGTAAAGTTCTTTTCACAGGTGTTATTTACCCTACACCACCACAGTCTAAAATTGCAGAATCTGAAAAGACTGTTTTACAGCTTATTGATAAATATGAGATTGACTGCATTTCTGTTGGTAATGGTACTGCAAGTAAAGAAGCTGAAATTTTTGTTGCAGATACTATTAAAAAGGCTTCTCGCCCAGTTACTTATATGGTAGTTAACGAAGCTGGTGCTTCTGTTTATTCTGCTTCAAAATTGGGTGCAGAAGAATTCCCTGATTTTGACGTTTCTGTACGTTCTGCAGTATCTATTGCAAGACGACTTCAGGACCCACTCTCAGAGCTTGTAAAAATAGAGCCAAAGAGTATTGGTGTTGGTCAATATCAGCACGACGTTCCACCAGCAAGACTTAACGAATCTCTCACAGGTGTTGTTGAGGACTGTGTTAACTCAGTTGGTGTTGACTTAAACACTGCATCTGTTTCACTTTTAAAATATATTGCAGGTGTTTCTTCTGCAACTGCTAAAAATATTGTTGCTTTCCGTGAAGAAAATAGTGGATTTAAAAGCAGAAGTGATTTAAAGAAGGTTAAAGGCTTAGGACCTAAGGCATTCTTACAATGTGCAGGTTTCTTAAGAATCCCTAATGGAAAAACCCCTCTTGATAACACCGGTGTTCACCCTGAATCTTATGACGTTGCTAAAAAACTTCTTTCACTTTTTGAATACTCAGAAAAAGAAGCAACCAAAACTGGTGCTGATGGCCTAAAAGCAAAAGCTGAAGCGTATGGTATTGAAAAGGTAGCAACTGAATGTGGCACAGGCGTACCTACACTTATTGATATTATCGGTGAACTTGAAAAGCCTGGCAGAGATATCCGTGATGAGTTACCAAAGCCAATGCTCAGAACTGACGTTATGGATATGAATGACCTCAAAGAAGGTATGATTCTAACTGGTACAGTACGTAACGTTATTGACTTCGGTGTATTTGTTGATATAGCAGTGCATCAGGATGGACTTGTTCATATTTCTCAGATTTGCGACCGCTACATTAAGCACCCGTCAGAAGTATTAAAAGTTGGCGATATTGTTAAAGTTAAAGTTATGTCAGTTGATGTAGCTAAAAAGAGAATTTCACTCACTATGAAAGAAGTTGAACAATAATACATCAAAAAAGTAGTGACAAATGCTTATTTGTATGTTATACTCAACTTTGTATTTAATTATAAATTAGCGAGGTATAAAAATGCTTGAACTCGATAACGCTTTAAGCCTTGTTGTAAAAGGTTTAGAAAGCACAACTAAAGAATTTGGTTTTAAGGTTATTTACCCTGATGGTGTAAGAGCTCCAGAAGCACCAATTTTCAAAGATAAAGACTCATCTTACATCGCTTACGAAGGCGAAAAAGGCAGAATGAGAATTGTTTTCAAGAAAAATCAACTTGCTTTACATTGTGCTACAATTGATGAAGAAGATACACCAGATGACGATATGAAACGTGTTTCTCTTTCTCTTTTAGAGTTAGAAGAATATGACGAAAAAGACCTTTCATATATCTTCGATGAATTTTCAGAATCAATTACAAAGACATATTCAACAAAACGTGAATTACGTGGCGATGTAAAAATGCCAACACCTGTTTCAAGGTCAAAGGCAAAGAATGGCACACAGTATTACGATGCTGTTACTTTGGGCAGTAAAATTGGTGGCATTTACCCTGAATTAAAAGAAGAATATAAAGCAAACGTTTCTGAATACGGTGAATTCTTACCAGAAGAATTTTTTGTAACTCACGGTAATAAATTTATTGAAAATACAATACGTGAAAATGATAAACAAAAAATGCGCAAGCTCTTTAATCTTCTTAATGAGATTTATGACGATGGTTCAAACGACACCCAAAGTCTCATTGGCGTTACTATTTTAGGTACTATTTTAAGCGAAAACCCAGACCTTTTACCTAACGCTGAAGCTTATTTTGGTGACGTTATGAAAGAGCCTGTTACTGAAATCATTAAATATCTTTCTTCTCCACGAAGCAAAGGTGCTAAAATGAGACTTCAGAACCCACCTATTTACAAACCAAAGGCAAAAAAGAAAAAAGGCTTTATGCAAGAAATGATGGGAATGTAATAAAAAACGCCTATAGCAATTAAAATTGCTATAGGCGTTAATTTTAGAACCCCTTGATAAAATCTCAAAAGATTTCATCAAGGGGTTCTTTTAATTTTTATTCTTCACGTTTTTTTCTTGTCAATACAAATGTTGCAGCAGCTGCTACACAAACTGTAGCTGCAAGAGCAATACCTGCATCGCCTGTACCTTCTGAGCCAGAAACCGAACCAGCTGAGGTTGTAGCGTTAGCAGCGTTTGTTGTCTGCTGAGCGGTTGTATCATCACCGTTAAATAAACCTTCAAAGAAATCAATGATTGCATTAAGTATATCTTCAAATGAATCGAAGTCAAGACCTAATCCTTTAAGTATTTCAAGGAAAGCATCACCGATTGAGAATGCACCGTCAACAAGTTGTTCAATCATATCAGTAATTTCTGCATTACCAACAAGATTTAAAATTGCATCTGCATAATCTTCAAATGTAACACCGTTACCTGAGAGCAAATCTCTGATAATCTGAACGAGAGCGTTTGTGCTTTCTGCATCTGCAGGTGTATCATCTGTAGTATCCTCTGCATTTGGATTTGTTGTAATTTCTTCTGGAAGATTTAAAGTGATAATCTGAGATTCAGCAAGAGTAGTTGTAACAACTTCATTTTCGTCATTGCCATCTTCAGTAAGGAATTCGTTAATGTAAAGGTTGATCGTTGTAGTTGGTCTTGTAGAATCAATAACTTTAAATGTTACATAGATTAAATCTGTAGCATTCTTCTTTGTAACACCACTTGTTGAAATGAAACCAAATGAATATTGATATTTATTTGATTTAAGACCGTGTGCCCATTCACCGCTGAAGTTCGCTTTAAAGTTGCCGTCTTCATCAGTAGTACCAACAGGACCAGCTTCTAAAACCTTAAGTTGTTCTGTGTCGAAATCCACGAACATATTAAGACCTACAAGCTTTGTAACAGCAGGGCTTTTAATAATGATTGTAAATGTTTCGCTCGTTACAGAAGTAACTCCCAAAGCTTCTTTATTGTAAGAACCCTCGATAACTCTTGTAGCAAGACCTGGAGTTGCTACCGCAAATGCTGTTGGCATAATACCAACTACGAGCATTATCGCAAGCATAACTGCGAGAAATTTCTTCATTCAAATCTTCCTTTACTAATTCTTTAAAAAACACGTAAAGTGTAACTGCACTATAAAAAGGCATAGTTAGACACCTATAATTCTTAACCATTATATTACATTTGGGTAGTGAATGTCAATAGATATTTTCAGGAAAAAAAGATTATTTTCAATTTGTTTAAATTTATATTTTAATGTCAAATCGTACAAATTGTGTTTTTTTCGTGTTTTTTCGATTTTCGTACAAAAGATAGTGTGTTTTTTATTTTTTTAACAATAAATTTTTTATTGCTTCAAGTGAATCAATTGATGCTTTATCGCCTTTAAAATTCCTTAAATCGCCTGTAATATATGGTAAAAGACCATCATCATTGGAATTATCAAGTGCAACATACCCAAAAACACCTAAAGAACAGCTTTTTCTGAGGTCGTGAGGCATCATTTTCACGGTTTTACCATTTATTACACGCTTTGTAAATTTACAAGCGTTTTCACAACCATTACATACAGTTTCGCACTCAATAAATGGTAACACAATATTTTTCACAGTTGGAGTGCGAGAAGTGAGAGCACCTGTAGGACAAGAATTAACACAAGCCCCACAAGAAACACAGTTACTTTCATTAAGAGGTAAATTAAATGCAGTTACAGGAACTGTACCGAAGCCTCTGCCGAAAAGACCAAGATTTTCTGTGTTTGAAACCTCATTACAGGTTCTCACACAGAGACCACAAAGGATACATTTATTATTATCTCTTACAATAAACGGATGACTTTTATCTTTCTTATACTGTCTCGTTTTGCCACTGATTGACATTCCCCAGCTATCATATTCTCTCATCAAAGGAAGAAGCTGACAATCATAAACTGAGGCACAACCACATTCAAGACAGCGTGAAGCTTCTTTTTGTGCTTCTTCTTTTGTTAAAACAGATGCTACTTCAGAAAAATTGTTTTTTCTTAAATTCGCATCTTCTAATGTTACGCTGACTCTTTCACACTCAGGAGTACCATCTAAAACAGATTTATCAAAAGCCTTGTTTTCTGCATACTGTGGCAACTCAGGTGTTAAATCAATTCCGTTAAGGTAACAATCAATACTTCTTGCAGCATTTTTACCACCAGCTATTGCTCTTACTGCAATATCGGGACCTTTGTTTATAACGTCACCTGCTGCGAACACGCCGTCAACTGATGTTTTAAATGAAACTTCATCAGCCAATATGGTCCCCCTCTTAGTGAGTTCTAATTCTTTAACGTCATCACTTACCACCTGTTGACCAATAGCAGAAATAATAGTATCGCAATAAAGAATTTCTGTTTCGCCCTCAATTGCCACAGGGCTTCTTCTGCCACTGCTATCTGGTTCACCAAGTTCCATTTTCTGAAGATTGATTCCTTTAACCTTACCATTTTCTGCAACAACATTAAGCGGCGCAACAAGGAATTTGAAATTAACGCCCTCTTCTTTTGCATCTTTAATTTCATCTTTCTCTGCTGGCATTTCACTCTCTGTTCTTCTGTAAATGAGAGTAACATTTTCTGCACCAAGGCGAACTGCAGTTCTTACTGCATCTATTGCAGTATTACCACCGCCGACTACTGCTACATTTTTACCTAAATCAACATTTTCGCCGTTTGCAACTTTGTAAAGCATATCTATACCGCCGATAACGCCTTCTGCATTATCACCTTCGCAACGAAGCGAGCTACTCTTCCAGGCACCAGTTGCAACAAAAATAGCGTCATAGTCATTTTTAAGAGAAGTAATTGTAAAATCTCTGCCCAATTTTTTATTGTAATTAAACTGAGCACCCATTTTTTCGATGTTTTCAATTTCTTTATCTAAAACATCTTTAGGAAGTCTATATGCAGGAATACCAAAGCGAAGCATACCGCCTGCTTTTTCTTCTGCTTCAAAAATATCTACACTATACCCTTTTAAAAGCAAGAAATATGCACAAGAAAGACCAGCAGGGCCACCGCCGACTACTGCAATTTTCTTGCCGTTTTTCTCTTCACATTCAGGTATATAATCACTATATTCATCACCAGCAAAACGTTTGAGTGAACAAATAGACACAGAACCTTCAAGGTGACTTCTTCTACAAGCCTCTTCACAAGGATGTGGGCACACTCTACCAATAGAGCGTGGGAGTGGGTTATCCTTTTTAATAACTTTAATTGCTTCCTCTGTTTCACCATTAGCAATTAAACCAACATAAGCTTGAATATCCTGATGAGTAGGGCACGCTTTAAAGCAAGGTGCTTTACAATCACCACTATGGTCAGAAAGAATTAATGAAAGTGCAACCCTTCTGCTTTTTTCAAGAGCCTCTGTGCTTGTTGTAACCTTCATTCCCTCTGTAACAGTTGTTGAACACGCTCTCAAAGGCTTATTTATACCCTCAACCATTACAAGACAAAGTCCACAACCGCCGTAGCTTTCTACTTGCGGGTTATGACAAAGGTGGGGTAAATTTATGCCATTATAGAGAATATTATCTAAAAGAGTTTTTTCTGTATCTGCTTTACACTCTTTACCATTAATAAATATATTAACAATACTCATTATTTAACCCCACTTTCTATTTTGATTGCACCAAATTTACAACCGATAATACATTGACCACAACGAATACATTTTTCATTATCAATTACAAACGGCTTTTTTATTTCTCCACTGATTGCATTTTGTGGACATTTTTTGCTACAAAGTGAACAACCCTTACAAAGTGATTCATCAATAGTGTAGCTTATAAGTGCTGTGCATTTTTTTGCAGGGCACTTCTTTTCATTTATATGAGCTAAATATTCATCTTTAAAATATTTAATAGTAGTAAGAACGGGGTTTGGTGCTGAGTTACCAAGACCACAAAGTGCACCCACTTTAATACTCTCAGCAAGTTCTATGAGAGTATCAATATCACTCTCTTCACCCTTGCCGTCAACTATTCTTTCTAATATTTCAAGCATACGCGTAGTACCAATTCTGCAAGGCACACACTTACCACAACTTTCTTTACTTGTGAAATCCATAAAGAATTTTGCCATATCTACCATACAGGTGTTTTCGTCCATAACAACCATACCACCTGAACCCATAATAGCACCGGTTTTTGCTATGCTTTCGTAGTCAATAGGAGTAGATAACATATCTTTTGGAATACAACCACCAGACGGACCACCCATCTGAACAGCCTTAACCTCGGCATCATTTATAATACCACCGCAGATATCAAAAACGATTTTTTCAATAGTGATACCCATAGGCACTTCAACAAGACCGCCACGTTTTACTCTACCCGCTAAAGCGAATACCTTAGTGCCCTTGCTATTTTCTGTACCCATTGAAGCGAATGTGCTACCACCATTTTCAATAATCCACGAAACGTTTGCAAAGGTTTCAACGTTATTTATATTAGTTGGTTGCTTTCTGAAGCCCTTTTGTGCTGGGAATGGTGGTTTTGTAACAGGCATACCTCTGTTACCACCTAAAGATGCTAAAAGTGCAGTTTCTTCACCACAAACGAATGCACCAGCACCCATCATAATTGAAAAATCAAAGCTGAAACCACTGTTTAAAATGTTTTCACCTAAAAGTTTTTTCTCTCTTAATTCGTTAATTGCTAACTGTAAACGCTTAACTGCTAAAGGATACTCTGCACGAACATATATAATACCTTGTGAAGCACCAATGGCAACACCTGCAATCATCATACCCTCAAGAACTCTGTGTGGGTCACCCTCTAAAACGGCTCTGTCCATAAATGCACCTGGGTCGCCCTCGTCAGCATTACAAACAACGTATTTTTCGTCTGACTGAGAATTCTTTGCAGATTGCCATTTAAAATGTGTAGGGAAGCCTGCGCCACCTCTGCCACGAAGTCCCGAAATTTTAATTTCTTCTATTATTTTGTCTGAACCGATTTCGAGCGCCTTTTTAAATGCATTGTAGCCTCCAAAAGAAATATATGACTCAATACTTTCAGGGTCAACCTTACCACAACCTGAAAGCACGATTCTTTTCTGGCTATTAAGGAAGTTAAGTTCTTCAGAAGTAAATTTATTTTCTTCTGGTAAATTACCAGCTAAAACGCTTTCTGCAAGAGCTTTTGCAGTATCTTTATTAAGTCTGCCGTAAAGGGTGCTATTGCCGTTGTCATCAATAACTTCAACAATAGGCTCTGCGAAACAAAGACCATTACAACCTACTTTTTCAACTGAATATCCGCTATCTTTTAATACTTCATTAAGCCCTTCAAGAACAAAATCTGCCCCGGAGGCAATACCACATGAGCCGTAACCTAATAAAAATCTCATTTTGTTGCCTCCTGTTCTTTTATTGACTCTAATATTTCTACTACCTTTTCACTTGTTAATTTGCCGTAAGCTGTGTCATTTATCATCATAGCAGGTGAAATACTGCAACAACCAAGACAAGCAACCTCTTCCCAGGAGAAAAGTCCATCTTCTGTAATGTCGCCTGCTTCAATACCCAAAGTTCTTCTTAAAGTATCAGCAACTCTTTCGCCACCATTAACGTGACACGCTGTACCCATACAAACCATTATTCTATATTTACCAATAGGTTTAAGGCGAAAACCAGCGTAAAATGAAGCAACACCTAAGATTTTGCTACTACTGATACCTGTTAATTCAGTAATATATTTTACACTATCTTCTGAAACATAACCGAGCAAACCTTGAACCTCCTGCAAAATTGCAATAAGACTTTCAGACGGATTGTTATATTTTTCAATGATATTTTTAATTTGTGTCTTTAATTCGCAAGACATTTTCATTACTCCAATCAAAAATAGGTTAACTTACATATTACTACTTTTTTTTATTTTTTTCAACAAAAGATTAAAATTCTTAAATACTATTTACTTTTTAATTATTTATGGTTAAAATATCAATCGGTGATAAAAATGAAAGAATATAAATATTACATTTTTGATTTTGATGGAACATTAGTTGATTCTTCAGAGGGCATTTATAATTCTATTATTTTCGCTTTAAAAGAATTTGGCATTGAAGAAAATGACAGAGAAAAACTTCGTTATTTTATAGGCCCTCCGCTTTTTCATTCGTTCAAGCATATTTATGGTGTAAATGATGAAGAATCAAACTGGCTTGTGGCAAAATACAGAGAGCGCTATAAAGTAAAAGGTTGTGCTGAATCTGTTGTATATAGCGGTGTACCTGAAATGCTTAAAGCATTAAAAGATAAGGGAAAAAAAATCGCTATTGCATCATCAAAGCCAAAGCAATTTGTTGATGAAATTTCACAGCACCTTGGTATATTTGATTATTACGATTACGTTTCTGCTGAGAGCTTTGACAAAACTCATTCAAGCAAAGAGGATTTAATTAATAACGTTTTAGAGCATTTCGGCAATCCAGATAAATCAAAATGTCTTATGATTGGTGACAGATTTTATGACATCGACGGTGCTAAAGCTACAGAGCTTGACTCAGCCGGCGCACTATTCGGCTTGGGTGAAGTTGAAGAATTAACTGAAGCAGGGGCTACATATCTTCTATATAATCCGATGGAACTTGTAGAGTTTTAATAATTCGGAATTGAAAGGTCTGCGACGCTATTAATTGAAAGTTTAAAGTTGAAAATTGAAAGTTAACGGGCAAAGCCGATTATAATTTGTTTGCTAAAAAATTAATTTATCCTATCATTTTTAGTTTAGTGTAACTTTAAATGATAGGATAAACTGTTTTTTATTCTCTTATTTTTATAATCAAATGCGAAGCATTTCCGAAATTTTCAACTTTCAATTTTCAACTTTCAATTCTTTACAATCAAGCCTTCCGAATTACAATTACGAATTCCGAATTAATTACAATTGCAATTCTTCGAATTGCAAGTTTTAGCGTGTGGACAGCCAATGCACTTTTCGCCACGTTTTTTCGCTTTAACTATGTAACCGATAGCTGCACCCAAGATTACCACAAGTACTGCTATAATTATATAATTTTCCATATATTAACCTCTACATTATTTTTCAACTGTTTCTTTAATAGAGCCGACAGTTTCAATTTTTCTATTGTTTTTAATTACAATACCAACAATAGTTACAACAAATACTGCCACTGCAATTAATCCACCTAAGAAGCCTCTGCCAACTGCACCAGTTGTAATAAGTGTACCAATCTGGTAAACGAGAAAGCCAACTGTAAAGCCTGTACCTAACTGAAATGCAATACCACCCCAGAACCATTTTTTACTTTTCATTTCTGAACTCATAGCACCAAGTGCTGCAAAGCAAGGTGGTGTGTAAAGGTTAAACATAAGGTAAGCTAAAGCTGCTGAAGCTGTAAGTCCCATTGTAGCAGCAACCTCAGAAGCCCCACCCTCTAAAACGAGTTCGTCTACATTTATGAAATTTGTAATACTAAAGCATACCGCAAGAGTACCAACAACATTTTCTTTTGCAATAAAGCCAGTAACTGCTGCAGCCGCTAATTGCCACGAAAGAACGCCAACAACCGGAACAAGAAGATATGCAAATGGTGAAGCAATAGCTGCTAAAATTGATGTATCTGCAGTTTCTGCTAATTTAAAGTTCAATGTGAAGGTCTGCATAAGCTGCACCACTGTGTTGCAAACAAGAATAACTGTAGCTGCTTTTACAACGTAAGCCCAGCCACGACTACACATTGATTTGAATGCTCTTAAAAGACTTGGAACTTTATATTCAGGAAGTTCAATTATAAAGAATGATTTTCTTACTTTGTACCCTGCAACCTTATTTACGAGTAACGCCCCAAGGAAAATAAGAGCAATACCAACAAAATACATAACGGGACCTACCCATTTTGCATCACCGAAGAATACACCTGAAAAAAGTGCTATAACAGGAAGCTTTGCACCACAAGGCATAAACGGAGCAAGCATTGCAGTAGCTCTGCGCTCACGCTCGTTACGGATTGTTCTACAAGCCATAACACCAGGAACTGCACAACCAGTTGTAATTACGAATGGGATAATAGATTTACCAGAAAGACCAACCTTTTTGAAAATCGGGTCTAAAACTACTGATGCACGAGCCATATAACCACAGTCTTCAAGTAAAGCTATAAGGAAATACATAACCATAACGAGTGGCAAGAAACCGATAACTGCTATTACACCACCAATAACACCATCAACTAAAAGAGCTGAGAGTAACGGATTTGCATTTGCCACCATATCACTTACTATTGCTTGACCATTTTCAAGTAACCCTACCAAAAAATCTGCAATCCAAACACCAGGGCCATATTGTGAAATCCAGAGAACTAAGAACATAACAACTGCAAAGATTGGAAGACCAACCCATTTATTAGTGAGAACTGCATCTATTTTATCTTGTGAGTTTCTGTCTTTAGTAAAAAACTTACGCGTTTCAACTTCTTTTACTATTGATTTTACAAACTGAAAACGCTTTTTATCTGCTTCTTTAACTTGTGCTTTACTTGTTAAATCAATCGCCCCTTGTACGTAAGGTGCAAACTGACCTTTACCAATAACTTCAACAGCAGACAAAACAACTTTTCCCAAGCCATCCGCCGAAGTTGAAATTGTTTCTATAACAGGACAATTTAATTTTTTGCTTAAAAGTTCTGTATTTATTGAGTTTTGCTTTTTCTTGTTTAAATCACTTTTATTAAGTGCTATAACAACAGGAATATTGAGTTCTAAAAGCTGAGTTGTAAAGAAAAGACTTCGGCTTAAATTTGTTGCATCAACAATATTTATAATTGCATCTGGTTTTTCATTAATAATAAAATCTCGTGTTACTGTTTCTTCGCTTGTAAAAGGCGACATTGAGTAAGCGCCAGGAAGGTCAACAATAATTAACTCCTGATTGCTATTATAAAAGCCTTTTTTGATTACGTGTTCTTTCTTTTCAACTGTAACGCCTGCCCAGTTACCAACCTTTTCGTTAGCACCAGTAAGCGCATTATACATTGTTGTTTTACCGCTATTCGGATTACCTGCCAAAGCAATTCGCATAAACTCGCTCCTATCAAAGTTAGCCTAAGCTAACCAAAACTCAAAATAAAATCAGACTGTAATAGCCTCTGCCAATGGTTTATCTATATTATATCTACCGTCTTTAATAGCGACTATTAAGCCACCCTTTAAACGAGAAATTACTGTAATAGGTTCACCACTATAACAACCTAAAGTAAAGAGAAACGCGTCAATTTCGTCGTCATTAGTATTAATTTCTTTAACTAAATATTCTTTGCCGATTTCTGCATCAAATAAATTCATAAAAACGCCCTTTCTCAACACAAGTTAGCAGTAACTAACTCTAACTTATAAAACACAGTTAGCCTTCGCTAACTACATCTACATTGTATCAGTTTTGTTAATATTTGTCAATAGAATTCTTGTGACAATTTTAACAATCCTTCATTTTTGTCAATATGCTCAATTACTATTTTTATTTTCTTGATTTTTTTTGGTAAATATGTTATTCTAAACACTGATAGATGAAGTAACGGGGTGAAACTATGGCTTTAAAAGAATCAGGCGAAATGTACCTTGAAACTATTTACGTTTTAAATAAGAAAAGTGACTCTGTTCGCTCTATTGACGTTTGTGAATATATGGGTTACTCAAAGCCAAGCGTTTCACGAGCAGTTAATCTTTTAAAAAACTCTGGTTTTATAAACATAAGCAAAGAGGGTTTCTTAACACTTACAAAAAACGGAGAAGAAACAGCTAAAAAGCTTTTTGAACGTCACACTATAATTTCAGAATTTTTAATGTCTTTGGGTGTTGACGAAGCAACCGCAACAGAAGACGCTTGCAGAATTGAGCACGTTATAAGTGACGAGTCATTTGAGGCGATAAAAAAAGGAACTAGGAATTAGGAACTAGGAATTAGAAACTAGGAATTAGATATTTATAAAATAAATACATCCTATCATTTTTAATTGGTATTAAAACCAGTTTAAATGATAGGATAATTTTTCTTTTTACGAAGCTCTATTTCCTAATTCCTAATTCCTATTTCCTGTATTTTCATATTCCCAATAAATTAAAAACCCAGCAAAAGAACGGCACAAAAACAAGTCCAGGTAATAGGTTCGCAACCTTAATTTTTGTAACACCTATAAGATTGAGACCTAAAGCAGTAATCATAACTGACCCAGCACATATAAGCTCAGCAACTGCAAAATCACTTAAGAATGAGCCGAGCACCATTGAAAGCGCAACCAATGCACCTTGAAATACTAAAACAAAGCCTGAAGCACACATAACGCCAAAGCCTAAAGAGGCGGCTAACATACTTGATGAAATCAAATCAAGTACAGATTTAGTATAGAGCATCTGGTTATCGCCAGAAATACCCGCATTCATTGAACCAACAATAGTCATCGCACCGACACAGAAAAGTAATGAAGCTGTAACAAAACCTTGTGAAAATGTATTCTCTTGAGTTTTACTTTTCTTTGCTAATTTATCGCCCAAGCTTTCGAGTTTTTTATCAATATCTATAAGAGTACCAACTATTGTACCAAAAACCATAGACAAAATCATAACGAGTTGATTTTGCCCTTTTATAATACCAGTAACACCAATAACAATAGTGCAAAGACCAATGGCAGTCATAACCGCTTTGTTTAGTCTTTCTGGAATCCCTTTTTTCAAAAGAAGACCGACACCACTACCTATTAAAACTGTGGCTGTATTAACTAAAACGCCACTGAAGGATGTTAAAATCTCATTCACCTAAATCACTTCCAAATAAATTCCAAGGATAATCTATTTTAGTAGGATATTCTGTAAAAGTCAACACTTCATTTGTTACAGGGTGACAAAAACTTATTGAATGAGAAAACAATGCAATATCACAATTTCTATCTTTACTACCATACTTAATATCGCCCGTAAGTGGTGTTTTTCTTGATGAAAACTGCACTCTTATCTGGTGAGTTCTGCCAGTATGTAACGTTACCTTTACCAACGATTTATTTCCTTTTTCGCTTAAAACTACATATTCTAAAGAGGCTTCTTTAACACCTTTTCTCATTCTGTTTACTACATAAGAACGGTTTTTTGAAGAATCTTTAAAAAGCAAATCTTTATATACACCTTGTTTTTCTTCAACAGTCCCATCGACAACCGCAAGGTATGTTTTCTTAAAAGTGTTCTCTTGTATCTGCTTTGAGATATGAGCGGCACTTTTTTTAGTTTTAGAAAAAACCATAACACCGCCGACGTTTCTGTCAAGACGGTGTAAAAGGTAAACATCTTTTAAGCCGTGTTGTTCTTTTAATAAATCTAAAATACCACTTTCGCCATTCTTAGTTGTCTCGCTCGGAACACCAACAGGCTTAACTAAAACAACAACTTCGTTATCTTCAAATAATATTTTCATTTTACTCTTCTAATATAAATTCCTTATATTTTTCTAAAGTATACATTTCAACAGTCGCATCTAAAAGAAGCCCGTCTGCAACGTATTCTTCACTATGAATTACACCTGTTTTTCTTATTTCTGCTGCAGCGCCACCCTTGCTGAATGGCAAAAGCATTTTTACTCTTTTTCTTGTTGGGGGCAACGCTTTTGCTATGCGCTCTAACAATTCATCTGTACCTTTACCACTTAAAGCAGAAATTCTTACTGCATTAGAAATAAGCGGAATATTATCAGGAGACGCAATATCGCTTTTATTTAAAACAGTAATAATAGGTTTATCCTGACAACCGAGTTCAGAAAGAAGCTCGTTTGTAACTCTGAAATGCTCTGCACATTCTTCACTTGATGCATCGCATATATTTAAAATAACATCGGCATCAACAGCTTCATCAAGAGTCGACTTAAACGCCTCAACCAATTTATGTGGCAGTCTGCGGATAAATCCAACAGTGTCTATTAAAAGAACTGTGTTACCATCTGGCAAAGTCAAAGCCCTTGCAGTAGGGTCAAGAGTTGCGAAAAGCTTGTTTTCAGCAAGTACACCCGCATCTGTCAATTTATTCATAAGAGTAGATTTACCAGCATTTGTGTAACCAACAAGTGCGACTGTTACAGTACCCTCTTTTTTTCGTCTTGCTCTATAACGACTTCTTCTCTCGTCTAATTCTTTTAAATTCGCTTCTAAAGCAGAAATTCTTCTTCTGATATGACGACGATCTGTTTCAAGCTTTGTTTCACCAGGACCACGAGTACCGATACCACCGCCAAGACGTGAAAGAGCTAAACCTTTACCAGAAAGTCGTGGCAAAGTATATTTTAATTGTGCTAATTCAACCTGTAATTTACCCTCACCACTTAACGCTCTCATAGCGAAAATATCTAAAATTAAAGTTGTTCTGTCAATAACTCTTACATCGGTTATATTTTCAATATTTCTTTGTTGAGAAGGTGAAAGCTCACCATCAACAATAACTAAATCTGGCTGATTCATTTCGCAAAATTCAGAAAGCTCTTCAAGCTTACCCTTACCTATATAAGTAGCAGAATCTGGTGCTTCTCTTTTTTGCGTTATTTCACCTATTACCTCTGCACCGGCAGTTTTTGTAAGCTCAGCTAATTCTAAAAGTGACGAGTCAACGTCGAATTCACCTGTATCAACTGAAACCAAAACAGCAGTTTCTTGTTTTTGTTCGTTTTCGTATAATTCCATAATTCAAGTATTTTCCTTATTTTTTAATAACTATATTATATACCATAAAACAAAGATTCTTGCAACTCTAAACCAAAAAAATCCTATCATTCCAAACTGAAATGATAGGATAATTTCAATTGTTACAATTCCGAATTACGCATTACGAATTCCGAATTAATATTTAGCTCTTACTGTGTAACCAGTATGAAGAATATCGTGAGCCTTGTGGCTACCTGGTTTTTCAAAATATTCGTCATAAACAGCCTTAACATCAGGATTCTCGTGTGATTTTCTGATTTTAAGGTTTTTATCGTCATTGTAAAGACCAACAGCACGAGCGGCTCTAACGTCTGTAAAGTTCTTAACAGAAGCTGGAACGATTGGTTGACCACCGCCGTTTACACAACCGCCTGGGCAAGCCATAACTTCAATGAAGTCATATTTCTTTTCGCCAGATTTAACCATATCAAGAACTGTTTTTGCATTTGCAAGACCTGAGCAAACTGCAACGTTAATTTCAGCACCATCAAGGTTATATGTTGCTTCTTTAACGCCTTCAACGCCACGAACGTCTTTAAATGCATCAAAGTCAGGGAGTTCTTTATTTGTAACAACTTCATAAGCTGTACGAAGAGCAGCTTCCATAACGCCACCTGTTGCGCCGAAGATTGTACCAGCACCTGAACCGAGTCCGAATGGTGCATCAAATTCTGCATCAGGAATGTTGTTGAAGTTAATACCAGCTTTTTTAATCATTCTTGCAAGCTCTCTTACTGTGATTGAAGCATCAATATCAGCGAGACCTTTAACTGCTGTGTGGTCAAGTCTTTCTGCTTCAAATTTCTTTGCAGTACAAGGCATAACAGATACAACATAAATATCTTTAGGGTCGATACCCATTTTTTCTGCATAGTATGTTTTTGCAACTGAGCCGAACATACCTTGTGGTGATTTACAAGATGAAAGATTAGGAATGAATTCTGGGTAATAGTGTTCGCAGAATTTAATCCAACCTGGTGAGCAAGATGTGATTAAAGGAAGATTTTCTTTCTTTTCAAATCTCTCAAGGAATTCTGTTGCTTCTTCCATAATTGTAAGGTCAGCTGTAAAGTTTGTGTCAAATACTTTATCAAAGCCGAGCATTTTAAGAGCTGCAACCATTTTACCAGTAACGATTGTGCCCATTTCTTTGCCGAATTCTTCACCGAGTGCAACACGAACTGCAGGAGCAGTCTGAACAATAACGTGTTTTGATGGGTCATTGATAGCATCAAATACTTTTTGTGTATCATCTCTTTCTGAAAGAGCGCCTGTAGGACAAGCTGTAATACATTGACCGCAAGATACACAAGCAACATCATTAAGATTGTATTCAAATGCTGAACCAATGTGTGTATCAAAACCACGAGCATTTGCACCGATTACAGAGATACCCTGAAGCTTTTCACAAGCTGCAACACAACGACGGCAAAGAATACATTTTTCGTTATCACGATACATATGAGTTGCAGAATCATCAATAGCGTAGTTGATGAAAGCACCATCATATTTGTTAGCGTCTTCAATGCCGTAATCTTTACAGAGCTGTTGAAGCTCACAGTTACCACTTCTTACACAAGAAAGACATTCTTTTTTGTGTGTTGAAAGGATAAGCTCAAGAGTTGTTTTTCTTGATTCTATTACTTTTGGTGTATTTGTGAAGATTTCCATACCTTCGTTAACTGGGAATACACAAGATGCTACAAGGCTTCTTGCACCTTTAACTTCAACTACACAAATACGACATGCACCAATAGCATTAATATCTTTAAGATAGCAAAGTGTAGGAATTTCAATACCTGCACTGTGTGCTGCTTCGAGAATTGTACTTCCGGCAGGAACTTGATAGTCGAAGCCATTGATTTTAATATTAACTAAATTTTCCATCGTAAGTTCCTCCTTATTTATTTATAGCCTTTGGCTTACAGTTACCGATACAAACGCCACATTTTACGCACTTGTCTGTATCAATTGTGAATGATGCTAATTTGTGACCAGGAGCGATATAATCTGTTCTTGTAATTGCTTCAACAGGGCAGTTTTTAGCACAGATACCGCAACCGATACATTTATCTTTATCAATTGAGAATGAAACGAGGTCTTTACAAACGCCTGCTGGGCACTTCTTGTCAACAACGTGAGCAATATATTCGTCTCTGAAGCGTTGATATGTAGAAAGAACAGGGTTTGGAGCAGTCTGACCAAGACCACAAAGTGAGTTTTCTTTGATGTAGTTACAAAGTTTTTCCATTCTGTCAAGGTCTTCCATTGTACCTTTACCGCTTGTGATTTTTTCAAGAATTTCAAGAAGTCTTCTTGTACCAACACGGCAAGGAGTACATTTACCGCAAGATTCATCAACTGTGAATTCAAGGAAGAATTTTGCAATATCAACCATACAGTCGTCTTCGTCCATAACGATAAGACCACCTGAACCCATCATTGCGCCCTTTGCAACAAGGTTATCATAGTCGATTTCAATATCAAGAAGGCTTGCAGGGAGACATCCACCGGAAGGACCACCTGTCTGAGCAGCCTTGAATTTTTTACCATTTGGAATTCCGCCACCGATATCTTCAACGATTTCACGGAGTGTAGTACCCATAGGAACTTCAACAAGACCTGTGTTATTAATTTTACCACCTAATGCGAAAACTTTAGTAG
>JAZNUL010000005.1:0-10578 GCA_045592285.1 Acutalibacteraceae bacterium | reverse complement strand
AATACTTCACACTTTTTTCGATTTTTTTTAGTTTCTCTGTTTTTACTAAATCAAATGGTTGTAATTTGTTGAAGATTACCTAAAAATATAGGTAGAAATTAACCCGAAAGTGTATGTTGCGCTACACTCTCGGGTTGCATTTCTTTTATATCAATGATAAAATTATGGTATGGGATTTTAAAAAACTTTTGAAAATATTTGAAGTGGTGTAACGAATGATTAAAAACGTTATTTTTGATTTAGGTAAAGTTCTTATTGATACAAACCCAAGTGAATATTTACGCAAGTATGGATATGACGAGGATAAGTATCAAGCACTCTTAGATGCTATTTTATATGACTCTCTGTGGAGTGATTTGGATATCGGTAAATACGATAGTTGCAAAGAAATTGTTGAAGTGTATGTTGAAAAGCATAAAGAGTTAGAATCTGAAATTAGACAATTCTTTGCTGAAGAGTGGATGGAGTTGTATGCCCCTTTTAAAGATGCACTTGCATTTTATAACGAGGTTTTTGAGAGCGGTTATGATATTTATATACTGACAAATTTTTCAAAAGACGGATACGACGTTATAAGCAACAAGTTTGATTTTTTCAAAAAAGCTAAAGGTAGTGTCGTTTCTTCACATGTCAAAATAGTAAAACCTAACCCCGAAATATATAAATATCTTTTAGAAAAATATGAGCTTAACTCTGATGAATGTATTTTTATAGATGACTCTATAGCTAATATAAAAACTGCAAACGAGTTAGGAATACACGGAATTGTTTATAGTGATTGTGAGAAATTAAGAAAAGATTTTGATGAGGTAGTTAATTCTCAGGAGTGATTAAACTATGATTTACAGAAAATATAAAAGCGGAGATATTTCCGCTATACGATATATACTCGAAAATGATTTGGGATATAATTGCGAGCTTGTTAGTTTGAAAAATCGAGTGGATGAAATGATAAAACGAGGTAACTATCAGATTTTTGTTGCTTGTGATGGTGACAAGGTTGTGGGTTACATAGGTTGTGTTAATTATCTTGCTTTTGAGTTGGAAAACGAAGGTATGAAAATAATTGCTCTTGCAGTTTCAAAAGAATATCGCAGAAAAGGTATCGGTACTCAGTTGCTAAAAACTGCTGAACAATGGGCAAAAGAAAACAATATTGAAGTTGTTCTTCTCAATAGTGGTTTACCACGAGAAGAGGCGCACACATTCTATGAATCACAGGGTTATTTCAAAAAGAGTTATGGGTTTATTAAAAGAATATAACTTGAAACACCACCCACCACAAAAATTGTGGCAGGTGGTATTTTAATGTCACATCTTCTTATTACAATGTTTATCAAAACTCGGGTTGAATGCATAGAAGTTCTTAGCATCCAACTTGTCAGTCGCAATCCTGAGCCCTTCTCCAAACCTCTGATAATGCACAACCTCACGTTCACGTAAGAATTTAATTGGGTCACGAACGTCAGGGTCGTCTATGAGTCTTAAAAGATTGTCATAGGTGACTCTTGCTTTTTGTTCTGCAGCCAAATCTTCGTGAAGGTCGGCAATAACGTCGCCCTTAACCTGCATTGAGAATGCACTGTATGGAGCACCGCTTGCAGCGGTAGGGTACACGCCTGTTGTGTGGTCTGTGAAATATGCATCAAAGCCAGCCTTTTTAATCTCATCAATAGTGAGATTTCGTGTAAGCTGATACACAATAGCACCAATCATTTCTAAGTGGCCAAGTTCCTCAACGCCAACGTCAGTCAAAAGCCCTTTTAATTCTGGGTAAGGCATCGAAAAACGTTGTGAAAGGTAGCGTAAAGATGCGCCGAGTTCACCATCGGGGCCGCCATATTGGCTGATTATAACCTTTGCAAGTGCTGGGTTTGGGTTCTTAATGTTTACTGGATATTGAAGCTTTTTCTCATAACTGAACATAAATCAGCAGTTCCCTCCTGTATAATCCCATGGCCAAGGGTCACTAAGCCATTCTGTAGTGTTACAGCACTCTGCTTTAAGTGCGCCGTACTTTTCCGTGTATTCCTTGCGAAGCATATCTGCTTCGGCCTCATGCTTTTTGCAAAGAGCAACTGCATTCTGGTCGCAAGGATGTGTGTCGAGGTACAAATGAAGCTCCCACACTGCGAATTGTGCGGCTGAAAGCTTTTGTAATAATTTATTTCTTTCATTCATTTACATCTACCTCCAAAAAATGGCTTGTCAAGAACAGGGAAGAGTGTTCCGTTCTGTAAAGCAACTTCTGGGCAATAAACATTCATATCAAGCTGATATGGAACGTACGCCATAGTAACAGTTGTGTCAACTGGTAACGCTGTTTTTGGGCAAGATGGTTTGCATAATGGATTGAAAGCGTTGTTATAGTTGTTCATCAAAAATCTCCTTTTAATAAATTGACTTTTAGTTTTGATTACCATCTTGTACATACTATGTTACTTAACAATAAGTGTTACAATGAGCAAAGTGTCGAAAAAAGGTGTGTAAAATTCGTCTTTTTGCACAATTGGAAAAATAATATAAAATATTGACCAAAAAACCTAAAAATTGTATAATTATTTCGTGAGTCTATGTCCCCACATAGATTTGGTGTGTAGTTTTTAGGAAGAAGCGAAATTTGAAAAAATAGGGGTAAAAGAAAAATGGGTAAAAAAATTCAGTCTATTAAAGGCAGAGTGGTGTTCTCGTTTATCGTTGTCGGTATTTTCTGCATTATCGGCGGTATAGCAGCATCATTCTTTATGAGCAAGAGTAATACAGAATACGGCAAACTTATTACAAATTATGGCTTTGCACAGGGGGACTGTGGTAGAGCAATTCAAAATTTCTGCTTGGTTGATGAATATATTCACGACTACGTTTCATATTACGATGAAGAACGTCGTGAGTATTGCCGTTCACAGCTCAAAATGTATGAGGGTTATTTTAATGAAAGCTTTGCGCTTGTGAAGGATTCATTACAATCAGAAGAGGAATTAGCTCTTTATGAAGAAGCAGTTGTCGCTTTTGAAAATTATATGGTAGTGGCTGAAGATATTATGGCAGAGCGTGATGAGAAAGGCGCTACACCAGAAGTTATCGCAGAGCTTCAGGGAAGATTTATCGACGAGCTTGACGTTGAGTACGACAAAATTGACGTTGCTTTAAATGCAATTATGGAGTTAAAGGTTGAAGCTGGTGATGCTGGTCATGCTGCTATGGAAAAACAGGCAACTTCAATTATAATTTTTATAATGACGTTTATTACTCTTGCAGTAATTGCTTCTAACCTTATGGGTTATAAATTGGCGGTTGATATTGCAAAGCCTGTTAAAGCTTGTGCTGAGAGACTTAACAAGTTAGGTCAGGGTGATTTAACATCAGAGGTTTTAAGTGTTACAAAATATGACGATGAAACACGTGTGTTGGCTGATGCAACAAAGGGCATTGTTGATGATTTCAATACAATTATCGGTGACCAGAGTTATATGTTAAATGAAATTGCACAGGGTAATTTTGATATTGAATCACAGAATGAAAGTGCTTACAAAGGTGACTTTAAGCCACTTCTTGATGCTCTTAACAAAATCGTTGTTGATTTAACTGATACAATGTATCAGATTTATCAAGGCTCAGATCAGGTAGCAAATGGTGCCGACCAGGTTTCAAGTGGCGCTCAGGCTCTTTCTCAGGGTGCTACACAGCAAGCAAGTAGTGTAGAACAGCTTTCTGCTACAATAGTTGAAATTTCAGAGCATATTAACAATACAGCCAAAAATGCAGTCGAAGCTACAGAACAGGCAAATGTTGCTTCAAATGGCATAAATGACAGTAACACTCAGATGCAAGAAATGGTTCTTGCTATGAATGATATTACAAACACATCTAACGAAATCAGCAAGATTATCAAAACTATTGATGATATCGCATTCCAGACTAACATTCTTGCTCTTAATGCGGCTGTTGAAGCGGCAAGAGCAGGCTCAGCTGGTAAAGGCTTTGCAGTTGTTGCTGATGAAGTTCGTAACCTTGCAGGAAAATCTGCAGAGGCGGCACAGAGCACAACAGCTCTTATCGAAAGCGCAATTAAGGCTATTGAAAATGGTACAAAAATTGCAGATGAAACTGCCAACTCACTTGTTGAAGTTGTTGAAATGGTTAACTCTGTTTCATCAAAGATTGATGAAATTGCAACAGCTTCAGAAGAACAGGCAACAGCAGTTACACAGCTTAAAGGCGGTATAGAGCAAATTTCAGCAGTTGTTCAGACTAACTCTGCAACAAGTGAAGAAAGTGCTTCTGCTTCAGAAGAACTTTCTGGTCAGGCTCAAATGCTCAAACAAGTTGTTGGTGCATTTAAACTTAAAAACGTTGAAACCTCAGCTTCAAAATCATTAGGTTACACAGCAGTTGAAGAATATGAGCCAGCTGAAAGCTTTGAATTTGATAACGATAAATATTAATAAATAGTTGGCTTGTGGTTAGTGAATAGTAATTAGTATTATAGGAAGAAAACTATCCTATCATTTTTAGTTGATATAAAACAACTTTAAATGATAGGATAAACTATTTTAAAATCCATAACAACAACTACATTCTCGCATTTAAAGATTACGTTTAAATCTAAAAATGAACGAATGTAGTTGTTTTATTCATTTATAATTACGGCGTAGCCCCTTAACTCATCACTCATCACTTTTCACTCATCACTAAATCTATCAACACTGACTTACCGACCATTAGCTAATTGACATAACAAATTCAAAGTGATAAAATGTTCATTAGTTTTAAACTAAGAAAGGTAGGTGTAACAAATTTATGAAATTCAAGTTTAAAAAATTTTTTTCTGTAATCTGTATAATTTCAATTCTTGTAGTTGTTGCTGTTACACCTATGCTTCATACTCATACTTGTCACGATACAAATTGTTTAGTCGATAATTCTCACGCTTGTCATGATACAGATTGTGCAATCTATTTATTGATTAATAAATATGAGTGTTTATTTTCCTTGATGCTTTTAGGTTTAGTCTTTTTGAATTTGGTGAATTTAAAGAGCGTTTTGCTTAGTTTGAAGTTGAACTTTGAGTGGGGTTTATATAATAAT
Source organism: Acutalibacteraceae bacterium (assembly GCA_045592285.1). GTDB lineage: Bacteria > Bacillota > Clostridia > Oscillospirales > Acutalibacteraceae > DTU089. The sequence continues at coordinate 5,490 of JAZNUL010000005.1, read as the reverse complement.
TTAGTAAAACAAAAGGTGAAACTGACTAATTGATTGTTGTATATATTTTTACTTTAGGTATATACAATAATCAAACGATGATTGTATATACCAAAATAATATGAAAGGTATATACAATAATGATTGAAATTAGAAATTTGTGTAAGCAGTTTCAGAATGAAACTGAAATTGAATATAAAAATATAGTTTTTGAAACTGGAAAATCTTATATGCTTCTCGGTGCATCGGGGTGTGGTAAATCAACTTTACTTAATATAATTGCAGGAATTCTTTCTGCAACACGTGGTTCTGTAATTATAGATGGTAAAGATATGACCAAGGCAAGTCAGAAAGAAAAAGATAAATTCAGAATAGAGAATATTGGTTACATATTTCAGGATTTTAAATTGATTAACGATATGACAGTTGGCGATAATATCGGTATTTTAAAACTTGAAGGTGTTGATATTTCCGGTATGGATGAAATGCTTAAAATACTTGATATTTCCGAAAAGAAAAACTCTAAAATCAAGCATCTTTCAGGTGGTCAAAAGCAACGTGTTGCAATTGCCAGAGCACTCGTTAAAAAACCTCAGATTATATTGGCAGATGAGCCTACAGGTAATCTGAATTTTGCGATAGGTGAGCAGGTTATAAAAGAACTTGTTTCTGTTTCAAAAGGTAAAACTCTTATTGCTGTTACTCACGATGACAGACTCTGCAAGTATTTCGATGTTGTTATTGATATGAATGAAATGACAGATGGAATGCGAGACACAGTAACAGAAAAGGAGAGTGATTAAAATGTTTAAATTCGCTCTCAAAAATATGGCAGTAAAAAAAGTGCAGATTGTTTTAATTGTTCTTTCTATTGTTATTTCTGCAGGCATAGGCGTGCTTGCCTTTAATGTTGCTACACAGGTTAGTGAAGGTATAACAAATAATGCTGGTTACTATTCTGTTATTATAGGACCTGCTGGAAGTAATACTCAACTTGCTATGAACTCAATGTATTTTTCTGATTCACCAGTAGGAACAATTCCGTATTCAGTAGTAACTGAATTGCAAAAAGATTCAAGGGTAACTAAAGTTTTGCCGTTTGCTATGGCAGATAATTACAATGGGTATGGTGTTGTCGGTACAAATGCAGAGTTTCTTGAAAACAAAACTCTTGCACAAGGTGAAATGTTTAAAAGTGATAGTACTATGCAGGCAGTTATTGGTTCAAATATTGCAAAATATAACGAACTTCAGATTGGTGATGTTATTTATACAAGCCATTCTGTAAATAGTACAGACACTCACACACAAGGTATTACTGTTGTGGGTATTTTGAGTGAAAGTTATTCTTCTTACGACAATGTTGTTTTTACACAAATAAAAACCCTCTGGGATATGCACAACCACGAAGAAACCGAGGAGCATAGCGAAGAGGATCATCATCATACACATGGCACAGTTTGTGCGGTATTGGTAAATACCAAAAATCCTGGTTTTGCAATGCAACTTGTAGAGCAGTATGATGGTAAAATCGTAACCAGTGATGATGGCGATACTTTTACTTTGCAGGCTATTGAGCCTATGTCGGTTGTTCGTGATATTTTAAATGATGCTGACGATACAAAATACATAGTTTTTGTGCTTTGTGCAGTTATACTTATAATGAATATTATGATTATTTCAATAATCACACTTCTCAATATGTATCATTCTGCAAAAGAAATTTCTTTGATGAGACTTATTGGTATAAGTATGAAGAAGGTTAATCTTCTTTATATTATTCAGAACAGTTTAATGGGGCTTTGCTCTGTTGTTCTGGCATTTGTAGTTTCGAGAGTTCTTATGTTATTTATGAATGATTACGTTGAAAATATGGGTGTTGTTTTAAATATGTCAACTGTTTATCCTTTAGAGTTAGCAATCCTTTTTGGTGTGTTTATAATAAGCGTTTTGCCGACAGTAATCTGGACTTTTATAATGTCACGAAAGGATAGTATTGTGGATTGATATGAAAAAGTATAATAAAATTTTAAAAATTACTTCGTTGTTAGTGATAACTTCAATTCTTGTGCTCTGTTTTGCTGGGTGCAAGGGGGGCGAAAATAAAGCTGGTGGTGGAAACATCACAAAATTAAGCTTTAAAGAAGCATCAGGCTATGACTACCTCAAAACACTTGATGGTGAGCAGGTAACAATAAGTGGTTATATGGCAACAAGCTCACCGGTAGATGGTTCTTTTATGTTTTTAATGAACTTGCCTTATCAGAGTTGTCCGTTCTGCGTTCCGAATACATCTGAACTTTCTAACACAATGGAAGTTTATCCAAAAGCTAATGAAACGTTTTCATATACTTCTCAGGCAATTAAAGTTGTTGGAACACTTCAGGTTGCCGAAAATGAAGATGAGCCTTTTACTGACGAATATGGTTATGAGTTTAACTATAAAATAGTTGATGCAACATACACTATTATAAAAGCAGAAGATTTGTCAGACGATATGGCTTTATGGCAGAAAATTGCTGAGAGCGATGTTATAAATGATATTTATGCTATGTATGATTATGTGAACTTCCTTTGCTATTGGAATACATATTTTGTTGAAACTCATACAACCGAAGATGGTCAACAAGTACCTGGTTATTACTTATACCCAGCTGATGCTGAAAACTTTATTTACAAAGATGGTGCACAATACAATTATGGCTATAAAGAAGGCTATTTCGACGGTATTGTTGAAAAAATAGAAGCAGTAGATAAAGAAGCGTTTTCTGACCTTGTAGAAAACGTAAGAAAAGCAGAAAAACTTGCCAACAAAGCATTAAAAGAACTTGAAGATAAAAACTATACAAGCGAGTATAAATATATTGAAAAATTTGAAACAGAAGATTATGTTTATACATTAAATAACGAAGCTGAACTAACTAAAGAAATGGAAACTCTTTATACTGAGTTTGCAAATTGGTTGGGTAGTTGGGAGATGTAGTCAGAAGTCAGGGGTTGGAAAAGTGCTGAATGCAAAAAGCACAATTCACAATGCATAATTTCGGAAGTCCTTCGGACTTGATTATAATTAAATATCCATAACAACAACTACATTCTTTCATTTAAAGATTACGTTTAAATCTAAAAATGAACGAATGTAGTTGTTTTATTCATTTACAATTACGGCGTAGCCCCTTAACTCATCACTCATCACTTTTCACTCATCACTAAATCTATCAATACTGACTTACTGACCACTATTTTTCTCAATATTCTAATTCGGAATAATATATATAGAAATATATGGTAAAATATATCAAATGTATTATGCCTTACGGTGTGAAAGGGTGTTTTTATGAAAACTACACTTAGAAAAAGACTTTTAAGACTTACTTGTATCAGCGTTGTTGTTGCATCTTTGATTGTGACAATTGCTGCAGAAATTGGTGTTTTTTCAATTTCAAAAGAGAATGCAAGACAAAATGGTCTTACAGTTGTTTCTATTGCTGAAAAAACCTATGATGAAGAAATCATTTATCTTAGCGAATGTCTTCTTGAAGCTGAAGTAAATCCTGAAGGCGATGCAACGTTTGAAAAGGTATTCCTTCACGGTTCGTTTGACGGCTATGATTATAGTGCAGTTAATGATGTAATAGAAAAGGCTAATACAGAGTACATAGTTGTAACACCTTACGTTATGAATGAAAACGGAGATTATGTAACTTTAGTTGCATTAAAGCGTGATGATGGAATAATTGTAGGTGAATTAACAGAAGATTATTTCAGCGCAATATTAGGTGCATTAAAATTAAATGAAGCGGATGCAGGCTTTGTTGTTGATGCAAACGGAAAAATAGTTCTTTCAGCTGATTATGATGTTGATACTTCAAATAATGATTTAATCGAAAATTATAAACTTTCTGCAGTAGTTGAAAATTTCGCAAAAGAAGATGATTCTGTTGCTGAAATAAAAGGCTCTGCTTTAAATGCTGGTGCAAAAATCACTGTTGCACAAACTGCTGTTTCTGATTATGGTTACTCAATAGTTTATTGTACAAGTGAAAATGCAGCGGCTTCTAAAGCTACTTCAATAGCTATTGCTTTAGTAGTTATTGTTGCAATTCTTTTCTGCCTTGCTTGGTGGGTTGGTCAGTTAATTGCAAAACAAATTGCTGCGCCAATTGTTAATACAACAAATAGACTTGTAAAAGTAGTTGAAGGTGATTTACACGGTGAAACACCTGTTACACAGCGTGGTGACGAAACTCAGGTTCTTAACGATGCGATGGTTAATACTATTAAAGATTTTTCTGCATATATTAAAGATATTGAGCGTTTCTTATCTGAGCTTAGTGATGGCAACTTGAACGTTACAAGTGAATTAGAATATAATGGTGACTACAGAAAAATCAGAGAAGCTCTCACAAAAATACGTGATAATTTAAAAACAACAATTTCTGGTATTAAAGAAGTTAGTGAACAAGTTGCTTCTGGTTCAGATGCCCTTTCTACATCTGCTCAGCTTTTAGCTCATAATACATCACAAGAGGCTTCTACTCTTGAAGAAATCAGTTCAATGACTAATGATATTCAGACAAATGTAGGTAAGAATGCTGATGCTACTATTGAAGCTTCTGAGGTTCTTAAAAATATTGTTGCTACTGTTGAAACCGGTAGCGCTAAAATGACAGAAATGAAAGAGTCTATGGATGAAATTCAGCGTTCATCAGATGAAATTGAAAAAATCGTTAAAATGATTGATGATATTGCATTCCAGACAAATATCCTTTCACTCAACGCTGCAGTCGAAGCAGCAAGAGCGGGTGCTGCTGGTAAGGGTTTTGCAGTTGTTGCTGACGAAGTTAGAAACCTTGCGGCAAAATCTGCAGAAGCGGCTAAAAATACAATGCAACTTGTTGAAATGAGCTCTCGCTCTGTTAAAGTTGGTGGCGAGTTAACTAACGAAACAGATGAATCTCTTAAAGCAATTCACTCTTCAATCGGTCAGTTTGCTGACCTTATGGATGGCATTACCGAGGCTTCTAAGGAGCAGGAGGGTGCAATCAAGCAGATTACTTTAGGTATTGAACAACTTGCAAATGCAGTTCAATCTAACTCTGCAACTGCAGAACAAAGTGCATCTTCTACAAATGAACTTAATCGTTTGGCAGGAACTTTGAAAGACGAAGTAGAACACTTCAACGTGTAAAAAAACTGTTCTTTTTGCGCATAAGTCATTTTAATAGCAAAACAGTCCACCAATAATGTGGACTGTTTTATTTGACTTTTTCTGGTTTTTTATGTAGAATGTGATTATACTAATAAAGACAATAAAGGAGTGTTAACTATGGAACTTAAAGGTTCAAAAACAGAAAAGAATTTAATGGAAGCATTTGCAGGTGAAAGCCAGGCAAGAAATAAGTACACTTATTTTGCTTCTGTTGCTAAAAAAGAGGGCTACCAACAGATTTCTGCTATTTTTGAAGAAACTGCAAATAACGAAAAAGAACACGCAAAAATGTGGTTCAA
>JAZNUL010000004.1:0-6928 GCA_045592285.1 Acutalibacteraceae bacterium | reverse complement strand
CGCTACTGCTGAAGAAGCTATTGTTGAAACAGAACAAATGCTTAACATTTATGCTGATTTCTGTGAAAAATCTCTGTGTATGCCAGTTGTTAAAGGTAAAATGACTGAAAGTGATAAATTTGCTGGTGCAGTTTCTACTTATGCTATCGAAGCTCTTATGCACGACGGTAAAGCTCTTCAGGCTGGTACATCTCACTACTTTGGTGATGGCTTTGCAAGAGCATTTAATATGACTTATCAGGATAAAGAAAATAAACTTTCTTATGTTCACCAGACATCCTGGGGCGTTACTACAAGACTTATTGGTGCTCTTATTATGTCACACGGTGATAATAACGGTCTTGTGCTTCCACCAGACGTTGCACCAATTCAGGTAGTTATTCTTCCTATTGCTCAGCATAAGGAAGGCGTTTTAGACAAGTCTTACGAGTTAAAAGAAAGACTCGCAAAATCTTTCAGAGTTAAGGTTGACGATAGCGAGAACTCTGCTGGCTGGAAATTCGCTGAATACGAGATGAAGGGTGTTCCGCTTCGTCTTGAAATAGGACCTAAAGATATTGAAAATAATCAATGTGTTTTAGTTCGTCGTGATAACAGAGAAAAAATCTTTGTTTCTCTTGATAATCTTGAAGCAGAAATCACAAAAGCTCTCGAAGATTTTGCTAAAGCAATTTATGACAAAGCACTTGAGAACTTAAATAAACATACATTCGCTTGTACTACAATCGATGAAATTAATAAAGCACTCGCTGAAAATGGTGACGGCTTTATTAAAGCTATGTGGTGTGGCGAAGAAGAATGTGAAGACAAGGTTAAAGAGCTTACAGGTGTTGGTTCTCGTTGTATTCCGTTCGAACAAGAAACACTTTCAGATAAATGCGTTTGCTGTGGCAAGCCTGCTACACAAATGGTTTACTGGGGTAAAGCATATTAATTAATATAAATAAGGCTGTTGCAAAAGTTGCAATAGCCTTATTTTAAATGGAGATAAAATGATTTATACAGATTTAACTAAAAAAGCCCTAAAGCTCTGTTTTGAAGCACATAAGGAGCAAACAGACAAAAGTGGTATGCCTTATGTGTTTCATCCATTTCATTTAGCAGAGCAGATGGCAGATGAAGCTACAACAGTTGTAGCACTTCTTCACGACGTTGTAGAAGATTCAGAATTAACTTTTGAAGATTTAAAAAAACAAGGCTTTAATGATGAAATTATAAAAGCTTTAATGCTTTTAACTCACGAAAAAAGTGTTCCTTATATGGAATATGTAGGGGAGATAAAAAAGAATAAAATCGCAACCAAAGTAAAACTTGCAGATTTAAGACACAACAGTGATTTAACAAGACTTTCTGTTGTTGACGAAAAAGCATTAGAACGAAAAGCAAAATATGAAAAAGCAATTAAGTTTTTAGAAGGGTAGGAAATATGAAAAAAATTTTACAAATTTCTATACTTTCATTGATTATTGTTTTTATATTTAATATTATAATATTTACTGTTATTACAACTGTTCAGACTACATATAATAATAATTTACCACAAGAAATTATTGTTTCAGAACTTTTTGGGAGTAATGTTAACGCAGAAAACACTTATTATATGAACGGAGAACGTGATTTGGAAAATACAGAAGAAATTAACAAAGTACTATTAAATAGGAAAATTTTTAAATTATCTGAATTTGATTCATATAAATTTATTTTTTCTGTTTCGGAAAAAGATTATATTTTAGTTGGTAAAGCTATAACTTCATCTGAAAATAATGATAAATTTAATAGTGTAGTAATTTACAAAAAAGATAATTGTGTGTATTTCCGTACAAAAACTAAAACAGGAACTAATAAATCTGATTTTGCAGTTTATAGATGTGAAGATAGCGATTTAATTGAAAATATAACAAAGTATAAATCAAATAGTAATAAATATTATGTATTTGATTTACCTAAATGGAGACATGATTTGTTATCTTTTAATTTAGAAGGAAAATTGATAGTAGTTTCTGTAATTGTTGAATATATTATTTGCTTATTTTTATTAAAAAAGAAAAATAGATTATAAAAAAGCACCCAGCATCATTTTGATGATGTTGGGTGTAATTTTTAACCATTTACAAGGTCTTTCATACTATAAATTCTTGGTGCTTTGCCGTTTAAGAAGTTTGCAGCGTTAACTGCACCTTGTGCAAAAATTGCTCTTGAACGGGCAGAGTGTGAGAGTTTAACAATCTCGTCGTTACCAGCAAAGATAACTTCGTGCTCACCAACAATATTGCCACCACGAATTGAATGAATACCAATTTCTTTTTCGTTTCTTTTTTGTCTTTTTGAGTGCCTGTCATACTCATAATAAACATCAGGAAGCTCTTCTTTTATTGCATCTGCAAGCATTAAAGCAGTGCCACTTGGTGCATCTAACTTCTGGTTGTGGTGTGCTTCAACAATTTCAATATCAAAGTCACTGCCTAAAACCTTAGCCGCTGTTTTTGCTAATTCACAAAGAAGGCTGACACCCATTGACATATTGTAAGAAAAGAAAATCGGAATTTCTTTTGAAATTTCTTCAACAACTTTTATTTGCTCATCTGAAATACCTGTTGTTGAAATAACAACTGCTGTGTTTGTAGATTTAGCGTAATCTAACATTGACATAAGTAAAGCAGGATTAGAAAAATCTATAATAACATCTGCTTTAACCTGAACTTCGGAAAAAGTTGAAAATACCGGATAACCTAAAGTAGAATCTTCAACAATATCAACACCTGCAACAATCTGGCAATCATCACGAGTGCTTACAATATTTGTAACAGTTCTGCCCATTTTACCACAGCAACCGCTTAAAAGTATTTTTGTCATTTAAACTTCCTCCGAATTTTTTCAAATCATATTATGATTTTTTAAAGCCTTAACTAAAATAGCTTTATTTTTCTCGTTAATAGGGGAAAGAGGCATTCTGCATCTGCCAACGTCTTTACCCATTAAACATAACGCTTCTTTAACTGGAATAGGGTTAACATCACAAAACAATGCATTACAAAGGTCAAGATACTCTAATTGTAAATCTCTACTTGCTTTTATGTCGCCATCTAAAGCTAACTTCACAATATCGTGAGTAACTCTTGGTGCAACGTTTGAAAGTACAGAAATAACACCAATAGCCCCAAGAGCCATAAATGCAGTAATCTGGTCATCGTTACCCGAATAATAGTTTAAATTATCTTTACAAAGTGCAACAGTTTTAGCGAATGCCGAAATATCGCCATTTGCTTCTTTAACACCATTTACTAAAGGTAATTTTGAAAGCTCTAAATAAGTCTCAGGTAAAATGTTAACACCAGTTCTACTTGGCACGTTATAAAGAATCATTGGTGTTGAAACACGCTTTTCAATGTAACTGAATGATTCAATCAATCCATCTTGTGATGCTTTATTATAATAGGGGGTTACTGTTAAAAGACCGTCAACCCCACATTTTTCAGCATCATTTGAAAGAATAACCGAATGCATTGTGTCATTACTGCCAGTACCTGCAATAACAGGAACCCGACCATTTGTAACATTAACCGCAACTTTTATAGCCTCAAGATGTTCGTCATAAACGAGAGTTGATTTTTCGCCAGTTGTACCGCATACAACAATGGCATCTGTTCCATTTTCAATTTGTTCATTAATTAACTCCTCGAAAAGTGGAAAGTTGATTTTAAGAGTTTCGTCCTTAAAAGGTGTTACAATTGCAACACCTGCACCTGCGAAAATAGGTTTTTTCACAGTATGACCTCCCAAAAAGATTTTTATTTATTATTAGTCCATATAACCTTCTGCACAGAGAAGCTCTGCAAGAAGAACAGCACCACCAGCAGCACCTCTTAATGTGTTGTGTGCAAGGCAAACGAACTTATAATCATATTGTGTGTCTTCTCTGAGACGACCAATAGAAACTGCCATACCATTTTCAAGGTTTCTGTGAAGCTTTGTCTGTGGGCAGTTATCTTCTTCAAAATAATGAAGGAACTGTTTTGGCGCACTTGGAAGTTCTAATTCTTGTGCTCTGCCTTTAAAGTCAGCCCAAGCTTTAATCATAGCTTCTTTTGTAGGCTTTTTATCGAAGCGAACAAAAACTGCGCCCATGTGACCATCTGAAACAGGAACTCTTATACATTGAGCAGTGAAGCTTGGTGAAGTTGCCGGAACAATTTTACCATCTTCAATTTTACCCCAGAGCTTGAGTGGTTCTTTTTCACTTTTTTCTTCTTCGCCACCAATGAATGGAATAACGTTATCTACCATTTCCGGCCATCTTTCAAATGTTTTACCAGCACCTGAAATTGCCTGGTATGTACAAACAAGAACGTCTTTTACACCATATTCTTCGTGAAGTGGGAAGAGTGCCGGTACGTATGACTGAAGTGAACAGTTTGATTTAACCGCAATAAAGCCACGTTTTGTACCAAGACGTTTTCTTTGAGATTCAATGATTTTAATGTGGTCTGCGTTTAATTCAGGCACAACCATTGGAACATCTTCTGCCATTCTGAAAGCACTGTTATTTGAAACAACAGGGCATTCTGCTTTAGCATACTTTTCTTCAAGAGCTTTTGTTTCTTCTTTGCTCATATTAACAGCACAGAATACAAAATCAACTGAAGAAGCGATTTTTTCAATATCTTTTTCTGCATCAAGAACAACCATATCTAAGTATTTTGCTGGTGTTGGTTCTGTCATACACCAACGGTCGCCGAGTGCTTCTTTATAAGTAACGCCTGCTGAACGTGAACTTGCAGCAAGAACTGTAACATCAAACCAAGGATGCTCACTGAGAAGAAGAGCAAATCTTTGACCAACCATACCTGTTGCTCCGATAATACCAACTTTGTACTTTTTCATAAGTACACCTCCGGATTTCTAAAAAATACTTGTAAATACGAAATAAATAGATTATAATATACCTCGCTTACATACCGACATATAATAACATAAAATGCGATTGTGAGTCAATATTTTTTTACTATTTAGAAGGGTATTTTATGAATAAATCAGACTTTTTCTACGATTTACCAGAAGAATTAATCGCTCAGACACCATTAGAGCCTCGTGATTCTTCAAAAATGATGGTTTTATCTAAAGAAAATGACAATATTTTGCATAAACATTTTTATGACGTTTGTGATTATTTAAACGAAGGTGACACTCTTATTTTAAATAACACACGTGTTTTACCTGCAAGAATTTACGGCGTAAAAGAAGAAACTGGTGCAGTTGTAGAATTTCTTTTGCTTAATCAGTTAGAAAACGACGTATGGGAAGCACTTGCTGGTCCTGGAAAACGTGCGAAAGTCGGCACTGTTTTCTCATTTGGTGAAGGCATTTTAAAATGTGAAGTAACCGAAGTTTTAGAAAACGGAAACAGAATTATTAAATTCGGTTACGATAAAAACGATAACTTTTTCAATGTTCTTGACAAAGTTGGTGAAATGCCGTTACCACACTATATTACAGAAGAATTGCAAGATAAAGAGCGTTATCAGACTGTGTATTCAAAAGAATTAGGTTCTGCCGCAGCACCAACTGCTGGTCTTCATTTTACTAACGAAATTTTAGATAAGTTGAAATCTAAAGGTGTAAACATTGGTTACGTTACACTCCACGTTGGTTTAGGTACTTTCAGACCTGTTAAAGCAGAAAAAATCGAAGACCATAAAATGCACACAGAACATTATCATTTACCAAAAGAAACTGCTGAACTTATTATAAATACTAAAAAAGCAGGGGGCAGGGTAATTGCAGTTGGCACTACAAGTTGCCGTACACTCGAATCTGCCGCAACGTTCTGTGGCGAAATTAAAGAAGATGACAGAAACACCGATATTTTTATTTATCCGGGTTACAAATTTAAGTGTATAGATGGTCTTATTACTAATTTTCATTTACCGGAAAGCACTTTAATTATGTTGGTTTCTGCTTTTTATGGTTACGAAAAAACGTTAAAAGCATACAAAACTGCAGTCGATGAGAAATATAGATTTTTCTCTTTTGGTGACTGTATGATGATATTATAAAGGAAATTTTTGCTATGTTTAAAGTATTAAAAACAGAAGGAAAAGCTCGTTTAGGCGAATTTACAACTGTAAAAGGTGTAGTTAAGACACCAGCATTTCAGAACGTTGCTACTTGTGGTGCTATTAAAGGTGGACTTTCAGCTTATGACTTGAAAGATATTAACTGTCAGGTTCAGCTTTGCAATACTTACCACTTGCACGTAAGACCAGGTGACGAGCTTATTAAAGAACTTGGTGGTCTTAATAAATTCACTGGTTGGGATGGCCCGATTCTTACTGATAGTGGCGGATTTCAGGTGTTTTCACTTGCAAAGCTTCGCAAAATTAAAGAAGAAGGCGTTACTTTTAATTCTCACGTTGACGGTCGCAAGATTTTTATGGGTCCAGAAGAAAGTATGAGAATTCAATCTAACTTAGCTTCAACTATTGCAATGGCATTTGATGAATGTGTTGAGAATCCTGCAACCTATGAATATGCAAAAGCATCTGCTGAAAGAACTACACGTTGGCTTATTCGTTGTAAAGAAGAAATGGAAAGACTCAATTCACTTCACGATACATTAAATAAAAAACAAATGCTTTTCGGTATAAACCAAGGTTGCACGTTTGACGATTTACGTATAGAGCATATGCAAAAAATTGCAGAATTAGACCTTGATGGCTATGCTATTGGTGGTCTTGCGGTTGGTGAGCCAAAAGAAGATATGTACAGAATTATTTCTGCAGTTGAACCATTTGCACCTAAAAATAAAATTCGCTATTTAATGGGCGTTGGTACTCCCGGTAATATATTAGAAGGTGTTTCTCGTGGCGTTGATTTGTTTGACTGTGTTATGCCAAGCAGAAATGCGCGTCATGGTCACATGAAGTCGGAT
>JAZNUL010000003.1:0-5760 GCA_045592285.1 Acutalibacteraceae bacterium | reverse complement strand
TTTTCTTTGAAAATTCGACTATATTCCTTTCAATGACTGTAATACAAAATTGTGTTTATGAAAAACAATTTTGTTAAAAGCCGATAAAATCGGCTTTTACGAAACGCAACTGCGTTTCGACTAATTACAATCATTATAATTATAATCAAGGCGAAGCCTTCCGAAATCCTCAATTTTCAACTTTTAATTCTCAATTCTTATCACGAAGAGAGCGTTCAATTGCTCTTTGTGCATCTTTCTTTGCAGCGTCTTCACGTTTATCATAAAGTTTTTTACCTTTGCAAAGACCGACTTGCATTTTTGCTCTGCCTTGGGAATTAAAGTATATGGAAAGTGGAATTAAAGCACAGCCTTGTTGCTTAACCTCACCCATAAGTCGCATAATTTCTTTTTTATGCATTAAAAGACGCTTTGGTCTTAACGGGTCACGGTTAAAACGATTGCCGTGGTCATAAGGTGAAATGTGCACACCGTTTGCAAGCATTTCGCCATCAACAACGTTGCACCACGAATCTTTAAGATTAACTTTGCCGAGTCTCAAAGATTTAACCTCTGTACCACAAAGTTCAATTCCTGCTTCATAAGTTTCAAGGATGAAATAATCGTGATATGCTTTTTTATTCTGTGCAACAGTTTTACTTTCTGCTTTTGGCATTATTATATCATCCTTTCTTATAAATAATCAATGTAAAAAAATTACAATTCTCTTCTGCCTTCAAGGGCACGAAGAAGAGTAACGTCATCGGCGTACTCAATATCTGCACCGACTGGAATACCATAAGCAAGTCTTGTAACCTTAACTTCAAATGGTTTTAAAAGCTTGCCAATATACATTGCAGTGGTGTCACCCTCTAAGGTAGGGTTTGTTGCCATAATAACTTCTTTAATGTCACCTTTTGAAACACGTTCAACGAGGGATTTAATAGTAAGTTGGTCTGGACCAACACCATTCATTGGTGAAATTGTTCCGTGTAAAACGTGGTAAACACCAGAGAACTCTCTTGTTCTTTCAATTGCGGGAATGTCACGAGGGTCTTCAACCACACAAAGAAGTGAGTGGTCACGTGTTACGCTTTCACAAATAGGGCAAAGCTCGTTTTCTGTTAAATTGTGACACAAACTACAATGATGTATTTTAGTGTGTGCATCCATTATTGCATCGGCAAATTCTTTTGCTTCATTTTCTGGCAAATCAAGAACGTGAAAAGCCATTCTCTGAGCAGTTTTTCTGCCGATTGATGGTATTTTTTGAAATTGCTCTACTAATTTTTCAAGAGCTGCTACATCGTATGTTGCCATAGATTAAAAACCGAAACCAGCAGGTAATCCAAGACCACTTGTTATGCCACCCATTTTTTGTTCCATTGTTTCAGATGCTTTTCTTAATGCTTCGTTAGTTGCAGCAACAATCATATCTGAAAGAATTTCTACGTCATCTGGGTCTACAACTTCTGGTTTAATGTTAACTGAAAGAATTTCGTGTTTGCCGTTAACTTTTACTTCAACAGCACCACCGCCAGAACATGCTTCAAATTCGCTTTCTTCAACTTCTTGTTGAACACGAGCCATTTCGTTTTGCATATCCTGAATTTTCTTCATCATATTTGCTTGTGAGTTACCGCCTTGGTTAGGAATTCTTGCTTTCATTTTATTGTACCGTCCTTTTTTAGAATTTATTCTTCTACTATAAAGTCAATTTGCATTTTGTTGAGCTTTGAAATTAAAACGTCAACTGGTTCTGCACCTTCGTTTGCAACAGGGGATTCACCGTCAGTATAAATAGCAGGCCTTAATTTTTCGCCTGTTGCTCTCATAATTGCATCGCTGATTGCATCAGAATTCATTTTTATTTTAAAGAGAGCGGGGAATGCAGTGTTTTTTGCTTTTATGAAAACTGTGTTACCAGCTCTGTAAGCTTCAGAACCTACTAACATTGGGTAGAGAGGCTTGCTTATTTTACTTAATTGCTCTAAACAATTAGCCCAAGCTGTAAAGGGTTGTGCCTTGTCAGACTCGGTTACAAGTGTCATATCAACAGGTGCTTTAGGGGTAACAGGTTCATCCATTACGGGAGCAGAAACGGGTGGTTCTGGGGGTAACGGTGGCTCTTCATCCCTTGTGTATTGCTGAGTCTCGCTCTGTAAAGGCTTTTCGCTTGACACTTCTTTTGGTTCTGTAACAGGAGGAGTTTCTTCAATAACAGAAGCTTCTTTAATAACTTCAATTTGTTGTGGTTGTGGAGCTACTGGTGTTACAGAAACGCCATTTGCTTTTAACATCATAATCTGTGCTTGTAATTCATCTATTCTTGATACAAGTGCAGAGATTTCTGTAGAAAGCTTAGGTGAGCAAAGTCTAATAAGCATTGTTTCAACCTTTGCTCTCTGGTGTGCACTATATTTAAGTTGTGCAGACTCAGTTGTGAGTGTTTCCATTATATAAAGAATTGTGCCGTATGTTACAGATGAAGAATATTCTTTGTAACGATTAAGCTCATCTGGTGTGCATACAATAAATTCTTCTGGATTTTTAGTTGTTTTAGTAATCATTACATTTCTGAAATGATTAACTAATTCATTTATAAGTCTTTCCATATCGCAGGAAGAAGCGTGAAGTCTATCTATTATACTTAAAACGCTTGAACTGTCCTGATTTTTAATAGCATCAGAAATTTCAAAAAGATAATCTCTACCTAAAAGTCCAGCAGCCTTGCTTACGATATTTAACGTTATTTCTTCGCTGAAGCTTGCACATTGGTCAAGAATTGAAAGTGCATCTCTTAAAGCACCATCTGCAATTCTTGCAATAAGCATTGCTGCGTCTTCTACTAATTTAAGATTTTCTTTTTCAGAAACAAGCAAAAGTCTTTTGGCTATATCTTCTGGTGGAATTCTTCTGAAGTCAAAGCGCTGACATCTTGAAAGAATTGTAGCAGGGAGCATATGAACTTCTGTGGTTGCAAGAATAAAAAGCACGTGACTTGGTGGCTCTTCAAGAGTTTTCAAAAGTGCATTGAAAGCACCAGTTGAGAGCATATGAACCTCGTCTATGATGTAAACTCTGTATTTTGCAACGGCTGGGGTGAAGTTTGCTTCTTCACGTAAGTCACGGATGTTATCAACACCGTTGTTACTTGCAGCGTCAATTTCAGTAACGTCTAAAATTGAACCATCATCAATTCCACGGCACACTTCACATTCGTTACAAGGGTTGCCGTTTTGTGGATTAAGACAGTTAACTGCTTTTGAAAGGATTTTTGCACAGGTTGTTTTACCTGTACCACGTGAGCCAGTAAAAAGGTAGGCGTGAGAAAGTCTGCCAACTTCAACTTCGTGCATTAAAGTTTCTGTTATATGGCTTTGACCTGAAACGTCACTGAAAACTTGTGGACGCCATTTTCTGTAAAGTGCCTTATGCATTTAGCTCACTCCTTATTAAGGTGACGGGAGTCGAACCCCGTACGCCTAAAATTTAAAATAAAAATAATACACTCAACTCGGTCATACGACGAATAGGCGGACTGTGGCGCACAGAACGATCCGCTTAATGCTGCTCGGTTCCCCGCCTGACATGGTTCACGGTGCCCCGTCGCACAGGACCCACTCGTCGCATGACGGAGCTGAGTGTAATAAACTGCGCTTTAGGTATTATACATTATTCCTAACTAAAAATCAATAGAATTCGTACGAAAATTAGCCTTCGTATTCGTCTTCATTTTCCCAGTTGTGCCAAACTGCCTGAATATCATCATTGTCTTCAAATATTTCTAACATTCTGCTCATTTGTTTCATCTGGTCTTGGTCTTCAAGACGAGTGTAAGTCTGTGGAATGTAAGCAACTTCTGCAGAAACAAATTTATAACCTTTTGCTTCAAGGTCGCCACTTACGGCACCTAAATCGTTAGGCTCAGTACGGATTTCAAAGATTTCTTCATCATCTGTAAGGAAATCTGTAGCACCGCATTCAATAGCGTCTTCCATAAGTTTTTCTTCATCAACGCCATCTTTTTCAACAATAATAACACCGAAACGGTCAAACATAAACATAACGCAGCCAGATGTACCCATATTGCCACCGAACTTGTCAAAGTAGTGACGAACGTCACCAGCAGTACGATTACGGTTATCTGTAAGTGCTTCAACAACTACTGCAATACCAGCTGGGCCGTAGCCTTCGTAAACGATGTTTTCATAGTTTTCTGTTGATGTATCACCAGCAGCTTTTTTTATGATTCTTTCAATGTTTTCGTTAGGCACGTTGTTAGCCTTTGCTTTTGCGATAACATCCTTTAACTTTGAGTTACCAGCAGGGTCCGGACCGCCTTCACGAACTGCAACAGCAATTTCTCTACCGATTTTTGTAAAGACTTTAGCTCTTGCGCCGTCTGTTTTTTCTTTCTTTCTTTTAATTGTACTCCATTTTGAATGTCCTGACATCTATAAAACTCCTTTAAAAAGAAATATATAATGTTTTTTAACTGAGATATATTATCACAAAGATACTTATTTGTCAATTCAAGAATAAGTATATTTAAGTCAAAAATTGGCAATAATACAGGTGATTTATAAGAAATGGGGATTTTTGTATGAGAAAAAGTAAAAAACTATGGAAAAATTTGGTTGAATGTGGTAAAATAAATGGAATTAATGTTTTTTCATCTGGGAGTGATTCTTTGAAATACACATTTAACTTTAATGAAATTGGCGAAAGCATTGACTTTTGTACTGTTAAAGCAGAAGGTTTTAAAACTGCGTGTGCATCTTTAAGTTTTATGATTCCTTTATCAAGTGATGCATCACTTTTTGCTTTAATTCCTAATATACTTACACGTTCCTCAAAGGAATATCCTACACTTACTCATCTTGAGAAAAAGTTGGCAACTCTTTATGGCGCAGAAATAGGTGTTGATGTTTCAAAAATTGGCGAAAATCAGATTTTGAAGCTTTCTATTTGTTCTATTGATGACCGCTTTGCACTTCATAACGAGAACATTGTTGAAGAGTGTTGCAAGGTTTTATTTGAACTCGTTTTCAGACCTAAACTTGTTGATGGTATGTTTTTAGAGGATGAAGTCGAAAGTGAAAAAAGACTTCTTGCTGAACAATTAGGTGCAGAAATCAGCGATAAGAGAGTATACGCTAAAAATCGTCTTGAAGAAATAATGTGTGCAGATGAGCTTTATGGTATTAACAGACTCGGTACTATAGATGCTATTAACGCTGTTACAAAAGAAGAACTTACTAAAGCATACAAAAAACTCTTAAAAGAAGCAAAGGTGCTTTTATCAGTAAGTGCAAATGGTAGCGTTGAAACAGAGGGAATTAAAAAGTTATTCCTTGAGTACGCTGAAAATACAGAAAGAACTCCTGTTAAAAACGAAACACTTTATGTAGAAAGTGCTGAAGACGTTACTTACGTAAAAGAAACTGCTCCTGTAAAACAAGGTAAATTAGTAATGGGCTTCAGATTAGGTATGAAAGACCGTAATGACGATTACGCCGCAAAGCGAATTATGTCTGACGTTTTTGGAGGCAATCCTAACTCTAAGCTTTTCAAAGTTGTAAGAGAAGAAATGAGCCTTTGCTATTATTGTTCATCAAGAATGCTCAGAGCAAAGGGTATTATGCTTGTGCAAAGTGGTATTGAAAGCTTTAATGAAGAAAAAGCTAAAAATGCTATTTTAGACCAGCTTGAAGAAATTAAAAAAGGTAACTTTACAGAAGAAGATTTAGATGCTTCTAAAAAATTCCTTGAAGATGC
>JAZNUL010000002.1:0-27243 GCA_045592285.1 Acutalibacteraceae bacterium | reverse complement strand
TAACATTTTACACTATTTTAAGTCAAATTTCAATAGAAATACTTAAATATTTATATACAATTATTTATATTATTTAATATATTTATTTGTAAATTCTTCTACTTTATTCCAATAAAGTTCGGGGTGAACTTTATATGAGTCAGCGTGAGTAGCGTCTGGCACTACAAGCATATCTTTTTCAGAAGCACAAGCGTCAAAGTTTTTCTGTAACATATTAAATGGCACGTAATCATCCTGTTCACCGTGAATGAAAAGCACAGGAGTCTTTGTTTTCTTTAACTGCTCAATAGATGAAGCCTCTTTTAAGCTATGACCTTTAAAAATAGAGTGGATATTACTTGAAGCGTAAAGGGTAGGGAAGGCGTTTAATTTATAAGTCTTTTTAAGCTCGTACTTAAATTCATCCCATACACTTGTAAAGCCACAGTCTTCTACGGCACATTTAACGTTTTCTGGTAATTCTTCACCAACTGTCATCATAACTGTTGCACCACCCATAGAAATACCGTGCAGCACAATCTGACATTCAGGGTGAATTCCTGCTAAATAATTTATCCAGTCAACCATATCAAGTCTGTCAAGCCAACCCATAGAAACGGCGTTGTGCTCACTGTGGTCGTGACCACGAAGTGCCGGCAATATTACATTATATCCCCATTCATAATATTTTTCAGCAAGGTTTGCCATATAAAATGGTTCACAGTTAAAGCCGTGGATTAAAATTGCCCACTTGTCACTCTCTACGGGATTTTTAATCATAAATCCGTGAATAGATTTGTTGTCTCTGTTTTTTATAACAATATGGTCAGCTTTTTCTTGTGTTTTAGAAGTATCAGCAGGTGGTTCTGGTTCATTACCCTTAACCCAGTCTGCAAACTTTGAAAAATGCTTGTGAGCACGTGTTAACACAAAACCGGTAAACGCCGCACCTGAAAATGCATAAACCACACCAGCACCCACAGCAACCTTTAAAAGCTTGTTCTTTTTACCCATAATATCACCCTTCATAATTGGTTTAAATTAATTATACAATTATCTGTACGATATTTCAATTACTAAATTGTTAAATTAACTTGTAGCTTGTATACTTTCAACTTAAAAAATAGATTGCATTTTCCTATTCATTATGTTAAAATATTTCGGAATGGGGGTATTCCTATGGCTAATGATATTATTTTTAAAACAAAAGCATTTGGTGGTTTTAATAAAGAAGAGGTTATGACATACATAAATAATCTTATTTCAGAAAAGTCGGCTCTTGAAACCAAGTGTAAGGAATTAACTGATGCAAATAATAATTTGAAAAATGAAATTGATGAAGCATCAGAAAAGGTAAAAGAAGCTGAAGAAAAAGTTTTAAAATCAGAAGAAAAGCATAATGAAGATGAACAACGTTTAAAGGTTGAAAGAGAAATTAACACTGCTCTTACAGAAGATAAAGAAAAATTAAACGTTGAAATTTTAAAACTTAATAAAGAAATTACAGAGCTTAAAAATAAACCTGTTTTAAGTGAAGAAGATGCAGCAGTTTTAAAGGCTGAAAATGCAAAGCTTAAGACTGAGTGCGATAAGTTAAAAGCTATGGAGCAACAAGTTGGTGCTGCTATGCTTGATGCTCGTCTTCGTTCAGATGAGCTTATTAAAGAAGCAGAAGAAAAGGCTGAAATTGTTAGAAAAGACGTTTATGACGCTATTGGCGACACTGCTTTGAAAATTGATGAGCTTTCTGGTGGTATTACAGAAATTGCACGTAATTTCACAAAAGCAGTAAGCGAAGTTGAAATGAGAATTAACCTTCTCACAGGTAATATGAGTAAAACTGCTCAGGCTCTTATTTCTAACAATTTAGAAGCATCTCCATTAAGAATTCAGAATACTGCTTCAAATGAAGAATTTGCTGACTCAGATGTTGATGTTTTAGAGGTTATTGAACAAGAAATAGAGCGTACCAATGAAACAATGCTTAATGATGAGCATAAACCTATAATTAAAGTTAGAGCAAAGCCGGTTGAGTGAATTGAAAGAATATTACTTAAATTCAAACAATATAAATGAATGGGTGGAAAAATTAGAAAAAGGCGACAGAGTTTATTTAAGTGGCACTATTTATACGGCGCGTGATGCAGCACATAAAAAAATAGTTGCTTTGTTAGAGGAAAATAAACCTTTGCCTTTTGAACTACAAAATTCTATTATTTATTATGCTGGACCTACCCCTGCCAAAAATAACCTTGCTATTGGTAGTATTGGTCCTACAACCTCATCAAGAATGGATGTGTTTACACCGCTTCTTTTAGATAATGGCTTAAAGGCTATGATTGGTAAAGGTGGCAGAAGTGAAGATGTAATTTCTTCAATGGTTAAAAATAAAGCAGTTTATTTTGCTGCTGTTGGTGGTGCTGGCGCTCTTTATTCTAATGCCGTTACACGCTGTGAAGTAATTGCATTCGACGAATTAGGTTGTGAATCAGTAAAATGTTTAAATATTAAAGATTTTCCTGTTACAGTTGCAATTGATAGTAACGGCAAATCACTTTTTGAAAGGTGAGTAAAAATAAAACAAATCAATTATTTTGAGATGTTAAAAAATTTATCGTCTTTAAATTACGAGATGTTTTGTAAAATACTAAACAACCAGTCAATAAGTAAAGAAAAAATTGATTTTAATTCTTTACAAGAAGAAATTTATAATAATTTGCTTAGTGAATTTATTTCACCAATAGAAAGAGAAGATATTTTTATATTACAAAAAAGGCTCGAGGAAGAATTTTTAGAGATTTGTTCCTTTAGCCTTTTAAAATCTAAAGAGAAAAATTTTTCAGAAGAAATATGCAGTTTGTTAAAAGATAATGTAATAGTTATTTCAGAATTAAAAAACTTTAAAACTCCAAAAAAACTCTTAAAATTAATAAGAGAGAATAAAAATTATGCAAAAAATATTTTATCTATAAGAGAAAAATCAGAAATAATTAAATCAATTTATAAAATCGATATAGAGATTGAAAGAATAATTTTAAGTAATAATTAGGGTGTTAAAAGAAATGGAATTTACAGAATTAAGAAGAAAGCTTATTTTAAAAGAATTTTCGAGAATGAATGACGTTCAGAAAAGAGCTGTATTTGGCATAAATGGTGCAACGCTCATTCTTGCAGGTGCTGGTAGTGGTAAAACTACTGTTCTTGTAAACCGAATTGCTTATATGATTAAGTATGGTAACGCTTACGAATCTAATTTTACATACAGAGTGCCAACAGATGCAGATTGTAAAGAACTTGAAGAATTAATCAAAAATGGTGGCGAACCATCTTTTAATTTAAAATCACTTCTTTCTGTTGATGCTCCAAAGCCTTGGCAGATTCTTGCAATTACATTCACAAATAAAGCGGCAAATGAGTTGAAAGACAGACTCGTTACAATGCTTGGTGAAGATGGTAACGATATCTGGGCAAGCACTTTCCACTCTTGCTGTGTAAGAATATTGAGAAAAGATTGTGACAGAATAGGCTTTTCAAAGCATTTTACAATTTATGATACAGACGACTCAAAAAGAGTTATGAAAGAAGTTTTAAGAATCTTAGATATTGACGAAAAAAGACTTCCTGTAAAATTTGTGCTTTCAGAAATCAGTAAAGCAAAAGATTCTTTAATGACCCCACGTGATTATATTGAAAGCGCAGGGTACGATAATAACAAAAAACTCATAGGACAAGCATTTGAAAAGTATGAAAATATGCTCAAAAATGCTGATGCTATGGACTTTGATGATATTATTGTTAACGCTGTTAAATTACTTAAAGAAAATCCTGACGTTTTATCTTATTATCAGAATCGTTTCCGTTACGTAATGGTTGACGAGTATCAGGATACAAACCAGGCACAGTATATGCTTACATCTTTACTTGCGGGTGGTTATAAAAATATCTGTGTTGTTGGTGATGACGACCAAAGTATTTATAAATTCCGTGGTGCTACAATTGAGAACATCTTATCCTTTGAAAATCAGTATGAAGATACACGCGTAATCCGTCTTGAACAGAATTACCGTTCAACCTCTGTTATTCTTGATGCGGCAAATGCTGTTATTAAAAATAATCAGGGCAGAAAAGGTAAAACTCTCTGGACTGAACAAGAGGGCGGCGACAAGATTGTTGTCAGAATTCTTAATGATGAGCGTGATGAAGGTCGTTTTGTTGCCGATGAAATTTTAAATGCAGTAGCAGTTGGCAGAAGACTTTCAGATTTTGCAATTCTTTACAGAACTAATGCACAGTCAAGTAGTATTGAACGTGCTTTAGTTTATAACGCTGTGCCATACAAGGTTGTTGGTGGTCATCGTTTCTATGAACGTAAAGAAATTAAAGATGTTTTAGCATATTTAAGCGTTATTGCTAACCCATCTGATATAGTAAGACTCAGAAGAATTATAAACGAGCCAAAAAGGGGTATCGGCGACACAACAATCAATAATGCCGCATCTATTGCCGATAACCTTGGTATGACTCTTTTTGAGGTTATTTCTAATGCAAGTGAATATCCAATGCTTTCTCGTGCAAGTGCAAAATTGAATGAATTTACTTCTCTTATTAATAAGCTTATTGAGTCACTTGAAACCAAAACGATGGCAGATTTCTTTGATGATGTAATTAATGAAACTGGCTATATGAGTTCTCTTGAATTAGATAGAGAAACTGCAGAAGAACGTAAAGCAAACGTTATGGAACTTCTTGCAAACTTGCTTCGCTATATGGAAGAAAATGAAGAGGGTACTCTCACAGGCTTCTTAGAAGAAGTTGCTTTGATGACTGATTTAGATAACTATAATCAGGACTCTGAATCTGTTGTAATGATGACCTTACACTCAGCAAAAGGTCTTGAATTCCCAGTTGTATTCATTGTTGGTATTGAAGAAGGTCTTTTCCCAGGAAATCAGGTAATGTATGACCCAAGCGAAGTTGAAGAAGAAAGAAGACTTTGTTACGTTGGTATTACAAGAGCAAAAGAAAAGCTTTACTTAACAAACGCTCGTTCAAGAATGTTGTTTGGCAACACCTCTTTCACTCGTCCATCAAGATTCTTAACAGAAATCCCAACTGAGCTTATGGACGAAAAATCGCCATTTAATCAACCACAAAGAACTGCTACTTCATTTGGTAGTACTTATAGCGGTGGTTCTTCTTTTGGTGGTGGCTATTCTCGTGGTTCTTCAACTACTGCAAGAAGTGCATCGACTACCAAACCAACCAGCATACCAGCCAAATCTGCACCAGACCCGAAATATTCAAGAGGCTTCAGCGGCATGGGTAATAAAACTGCAAGTGCTTCTAATGTTTCACTTGACTTTAAAGTTGGCGATTCAGTAGAGCATAAGGCATTTGGTAAAGGTCTTATTGTCAGTGCAAAATCTATGGGTGGAGATATGCTCTTAGAAGTTGCATTCGATGATGTAGGTACTAAAAAACTTATGGCAAAAATGGCGAAGCTAACTAAGTGTTAGTTGTTAGGTGTTAGGAAATAGGAATTAGGAAACAGGCAGCAGAGTATGTCTAATTGTTAGATTTTAGAAAGGAATATTGTTTTTATATATGAGTAATGAAAATTTTGCTTTTTTAATGAATTATATCGAAAATAATTTGCCTTTTGAAATTGATAATGTTTTAAATGATTCTGAATCTGACCCGTATTTTTCTGCTGTATATGTTACTAATTTAATTATATCTTTGATATTCACAATCGAAAATTGCGAAACTTATGAAATGCATTTTAAAGATGTAAAAGATTGTTTTAAGTATTTGGATTACTCAGATGAAGAATATGAGATTTTTGAGAAAAAGCGTATTATTGAGTCTGAATACTATATTGGTGAGCAGTTTTAAGTAAAAAACATCCTATCATTTAAAGTTGTTATCAACTAAAAATGATAGGATGAATTTTTTTACAAAGCTCTAATTCCTAATTCCTATTTCCTGATTTCTTAAAATTAAAGCTGTATCTCAACCGTATGACTACCAACACCAGTACTGAAAATAACATCACTACCGATATTTCCATCGTGTTTCTTGATTTCAACATCTGTTGTTTCAACGCCATTAATTAAAATTTTCTTTGCGTCAGATGGAATATAAACAACGTTAGGTACAGAGAATTCTTTGTCTTGTGTGAATTTAAGAGTAAATACATTATTTACATAATCGTATTTGTATTCATCAATAAAGCCTGTAACTGCTTTTGGGTAAGGTCTTGTAAGAAGTTTAATAAAATCTTCATTCAAAATACCCTCAAAGTAGCACCAGTATGTATTACTCCATTTGTAAGCATTAAATTTATCAAGTAAAAATCTGAAATGAGGGTACCAACCGTCACCCTCAGCGTGAGAGCCCCATTCACCAACAATACAAGGAACATTAAGTCTTTCCTGAGTTCTTCTGTGCTCATCAAAAATCATACCCGTTCTTGAGTTGTTAGCATATTTATAAGCAGGGGTGTCAACCATTAAGTCATAAGCATGCGGAGCAAAGCATTGTTGCTCTTTTTTACCATTAACGGTAATAGGTGTGTTGCAACAAGGAATACCCATATTTGAGTAGTAGCAGTTATCAACAAACATAATACCTTTGTCAGTAACTTCTCTTACTGCTTCTGCCATTTTGCAAAGGTATGGTGAGTATTTTTCTTCGTCAAATTTTCTTACAAGCTCACTGCATGGTTCTACAATTTTTTCGAATACATCTGCTGTATATTGGTCAAGTGCTTTTGGCTTTTCTTTACCTAAACCTTCTTTTGCCATTTCTAAAAGGTTAACCCTTTTATCAGTAACAGAAACTTTAATAAGATTACCAATAAGTTTTTTAAAGATTTTGCCACCATCTGAACCAGGGAATGGCTCATTTAAAAAGTCGAAACCAAAGAATGACTCTTTGTCAGCGAGCTTACTTGCAACATATTTCCACATATTTGCGTGGTAATCCTGAAGACCTTTGCCGTTATATTGCTTATTTGCCCAGAAATTATCAAATGCTCTGTGACAAGCTTTGCCCCAGAAATAACCCTCAGCCCAAACTGCAATAGGCTTTTTAGGGGTGTATTGGTCATAAAGTGTAGCCCATTTAGGTGCACCGTCGCCACCACCAGGGTTTTCACCAGAATATAAGTCCTGATGACCGTCAAGGTAAACATAAATATCATTTTCTGCACACTTGTCCATAAATTTTGCAAGTGTGTCTATAGCTTTATCGTTATAGTTTTCTGGTGTTGGCTCGATTTTTGCCCAAGTAAAACCAAGGCGAATCATGTTAAAGCCACGAGCTTTGAATTCCTCGAATGGGAAAGTATCAGGATTGTGGCAGTAATCTTCGAGGTCATTAAATGTTGATTTATCGCAGACATTCATACCATTAAAAATTCTTTCTCTGCCGTGTTCATCAACGAATCGTAAATTGTCGGTGAAAATTTTATCCATAATAAACTCCTTTAAAAATTATTTAGTTTCAATATAAAGTGGTTTGTATGTAGCGCCACTTTCAAAGAAATTGTTTGCTTTAATAATTACTGTATATTTTGTGTCTGGTTTTAAATCATCAATTGTAACCGAAAGAGTTTCAGGCATATTGTAGAAGTAATATTCAGACCAAAGACCAACTCTTTTCACAACCAAATCGGTAGCAGTTTCTTTAACTGTAACGATGTAGTCATTTACATAATATTCGTCAGAAGGTTTTGCTTGTGAGAATGTAAGTGTAAATTGGTTAGAAGCTATATCTGAAAACTCTGCTTTGAAATCATCAGGGAAATAGGGCGCTTTTGAATTTTTGTAGCGAATAGCATCAGTGTATTTAAATGAGTCAGGGTCACAAGGAGTGTCAACTTCCCAGGTGAGAGGGAAGAAATTTTCTGTAAGAATATCGTAAGGGTAAATTCTTACTTGTCCCTTGTCGTTTGCTTCAACAATAAGCATCTGTGCACAGTTGTTATCCTGTGGTGGAACTGTGCCGTAATATTTATCGAATTCATCAAGTTCAAAATAACTTAATGAACCAGTACCAAGTGCAGTAAAGTGCTTCTGGAAAATAGAACGTGGGTCATTAATAGGCACGTGTGAGTGACCTGAGAAGTCAAATACCTGTGGGTAGTTCATAAGAATAGGGTAGAGTGATTCATCACCCCAGTAAATACTACCTGAAACGGTGTCAGTAATATGTGGATGCTGGAAGAAGAAAATAGGTTTAGTTGGAGCATCTTCACGAGCTTTTTTTAACTCTCTCTTAGCATATTCTCTTTTAGCATCATTAAAGTCACAGCCGTTAGTTGTAGTAAGGCTAATAAAGTGGAAGCCATTTATAACTCTGTGGTCATCGTGTGGTAAATTAAAAATTTCGGTAAATCTCTTAAGTGCTGCTTCTTCGCCACCATTATCACGGTTGAATTCGTGACTTGCAAGTGTAAGGCAATACTGTGTTTCAGGCTTTTTATTGTCATCAAGAGTTTTCTTGAATTTTCTCATTTGTGTTTCTGTACCACTATTTGCAAAGTCGCCAACAACATAAATAGCATCTAACTTTTTATAAGTTTCTGAACTTTCAGCTATCTGGTAAGCCAGTTCAATACCACGTTTCATTCTTTTTTCTTCAATGCAATCATCATCTTTATAGTGAACGTCACTGACAACCATAAATCTTAAGGTTGGGTTAAAATCTTTTTGTAACATTAGTAAAACCTCCAAGTATATATAAGATATTATAACATTCACCCATAAATAAAACAATAATAAAAGAGTAGAAATACTAAAAGAAAATTTAGTGAAAAGTTTCATAAAACATATTTATTTTTTAATTTTATTATGTTATAATAACTACCGTAGTTAAAATTAAGGAGAGTTTAATATGCAAATTTCAAAAGATACAGTTATTGGCACAATTCTTGATTCTGCGCCAGAAACAGCACCATTCTTTTTAGAAATGGGTATGCATTGTTTAGGTTGTCCATCTGCTCGTAGTGAAACAGTAGCACAGGCTTGTATGGTTCACGGCGTTAATGCAGATGACCTTGTTTCAAAAATCAATGCATTTCTTGCAGACAAATAATAATGTCAATACTTAGACTGACACTTTCACCAAGACTTGCCGCTACCGCTTCACTTGTAGTTGGTGGCGGCAATATTGTTGATGTTGGCACAGACCATGCATATTTACCTGCTTACTTAATTTTATCAAACAAAATTCCATCTGCTATTGCGGCAGATATAAGAAAAAGTCCACTTTTAAATGCAAATGATACTGCTATAAAATATAAATTAGAAAAGAAAATTGATTTAAGACTTTCTGACGGTCTTAAAGAAATTAAACCAGAAGAAGTTAAAGAAATTGTTTTTGCTGGTATGGGTGGCACGCTTATTGCAGAAAAATTAAGCGAGTGTCCGTGGGCAAAAAGTGAGAATCACCACTTCATTTTTCAACCACAGAGCAGAGCTAATGATTTAAGAGAGTATTTGTATTCTAACGGTTTCACAATCAATAAAGAAATAGCCGTAAGTGAACGCGACAGATATTATATAGCCCTCGATGCTTATTACACTGGCGAAGTTAAAGAATATACTTTAAGTGATTGTTTCCTTGGTAAATTACCAGAAACTGCGGAAGCGAAAGCGTATCTCAAAAAGCAGCTTGACAGACACACGAGAAAATATAATGCACTTAAGAAAAGAAATGAAAACGTTGAAGAGTTAGAGAAACTTTTAAACGATTTAAAAGGTTTTATTTATGGATAATTTAAATTTGTTAGCGCAAATCATAGGTTTCGGTGGTACTGCTTTAACAATTATTGCTTACCAGCAAAATAAAAGAAAAAGAATTTTAGGTTGCACAGTTATTTCAGCAGCACTTTTTGCAATCCACTACATAATTTTAGGTGCCTACACTGGTGCTATTATGAATATTCTTGCGGGTACACGTTCGCTCGTATTTATGAATAACACAAAAAAATGGGCAAAAAGCAAGGTTTGGGTTGCCGTGTTTATGGTGATTTACACTGTTGCTTGTATCGCTACCTGGGATAAATGGTATTCGGTTTTACCACTTATTGCAATGCTTTTAACAACGGTCAGCAACTGGTTTCAAAGTGAAAAGAAAATTAGGTTTTTAACTTTTCCAAGCTCACCTTGCTGGCTTGTTTATAATATTTTAAATTTCTCTTATGCTGGTATTATTACAGAAATTTTTGTTATGAGTTCTTTAATAATTGCAATTATAAGATTTGATTTAAAGAAACAGAATAAAACGAAGGGTGAAGTGCAAAATGTCAACAGTTAAAGATATTTATTCTTTTTTAGATACAGTAGCACCATTTTCTACTTCTGCACCTTGGGATAATACAGGTCTTTTAGTGGGCGATGAAAATAAAGAAGTAAAAAAGGTAATGCTTTCACTTGATGTTACGGGCGACGTAATTGATGAAGCAATAAAAGAAAACGTTGATTTAGTTATTACGCATCATCCACTTATTTTTGACCCTGTAAAAAGTGTTACATCTGATACTTTACTTTATAAAGCCGTTTCTTCTGGAATATCTTTTATTAGTAGTCACACTTGTTTAGATATTGCAAAAGACGGCGTAAACGATTGCCTTGCAAATGCAGTTGGCATTAAGAATGTAAAAACAGTTGAAGAAGACGAGTTTTTAAAAATTGGTGAAATTGAAGAGAAAACAGAAGATGAATTTGTTTCACTATTAAAAGAAAAGCTCTCTTGCAATGTTTTATATAACAGTACTGGTAACAATATAAAAAAGGTGGTGTTTTGCAGTGGCTCAGGTGGCGACCTTTGGGGCTTAGCAAAATCGTGTGGTGCAGATGCACTTCTGACTGGCGAAGCAAAATATCACGAGTTTTTAGATGCAAACTTTAATAATATTACAATCTTTGCTTGTGGTCATTTTGAAACGGAAATAGTTGTTGTCGATACTTTAAAAGAAAAATTAGAAAAAGCATTTAAAAATATTGAATTTTTAAAATTTAATCAAAAAAATATTATTTTATATAAATAAAAGAAAGGCAATTTATGGCACTTGACGGAATTTTTATTAATTTCTTAGTAAACGAAATTTCTCAGAATTTAATAGGTTCTAAGGTAGATAAAGTACACCAACCCACTAAAAATGAGTTGGTGTTAATAATGCGTTCAAAACAAGGTATGCATAAATTATTTATGACTGCCGATGCTAACGCACCACGCTTTCATATTATTGAAAATGCACCTGAAAACCCACAGACTCCGCCAATGCTTTGTATGCTTTTAAGAAAAAAATTAGTTGGTGCAACCCTTACAGAAATCGAGCAATATGGACTTGATAGAGTTGTGCTTTTTAAATTTAATGCAACTAACGAAATTGGTGATAAGGTTAAATTAACTCTTGCAGTTGAAATAATGGCTCAGCACAGCAACATTATTTTAATTAACGAAGAAAATAAGGTTATAGATGCAATAAAAAGGGTAGATGCTGAAAAATCTTCATATCGTCTCGTTTTGCCTGGTGCAATTTATAAATTACCCCCTGAGCAAAATAAGCTTGATATTAGAAAAGAAAAAGAATCTGTAATAGCAGATTTAATATTTAACTTACAAAACACGCGCCTTTCTTCTGCGATATTAAAAACCTTGCAGGGCGTTTCGCCTTTGCTTTCAAGAGAAATCGCAGTAAGAGTCACCGAAGAAGATAAATTCGTCAGCGAATTAACAGCAAGCGAAAAAGAAAAATTAATTGAAGCGCTCGGCAAAATTAAAGTAATGGTCAACGCAAAATTGCCGGAGCCAACTATTATTTTCGATAAAACAGAAAAACCACTTGAATTTTCATTTTTACCTATTATTCAGTATGGTTCTGATTTTAGAAGCATTAAGAAAAATACTTTAAGCGAATTGTTAGATGGCTTTTACTCTGAAAAAGACAGAGTTAACCGTACACGCTCAAAGGCTTCAGAACTCTTTAAACAGCTTGATAGTTTAATTGAAAGAACTGTAAGAAAATTAAATAACAGACGTGAAGAATTAAAACAATGTGCAAATCGTGAAGAAATTAAAATTAAAGCAGAATTAATAACCGCTTCACAATATATGCTAAAAAAAGGTGAGAGTGTTTACGAGGTTTATAACTATTACGACAATAATGCTTTAATGAAAATTGAAGCAGACCCAGCTTTAACACCGACACAGAATGCACAGAAATATTATAAAGAATATAAAAAAGCTTGTACTGCTGAAAATATGTTAATTAAACTCTGTGAAGAAGGCGAGAGCGAACTTCAGTATTTAGAAAGCGTTAAAGATTTGCTTCTTCGTTCTACTTTAGAAAGAGAATTTAACGAGATTAAAGAAGAATTAGCTACTCAAGGATTTTTAAAATCAAAAAACAACGGCAAAAAACAAATGAAAAAAGCGGCGTTGCCACCACTCGAATTTAAAACGTCACAGGGTCTTACTGTGCTTGTTGGCAGAAATAACACCTGTAATGATAAATTAACCTTTAAAACAGGCAGAAAAGGTGATATCTGGCTTCACGCTCAAAAAGCACCGGGCTCTCACGTGCTTTTAGTTTCTGATGGCAATGAAGTGCCAGATGATGCGATAGTAGAGGCAGCCGAAATAGCCGCGTATTTCAGCTCTGTAAAAGAATCCACAATAGCAACTATTGACTATACAGATGTAAAAAACATCAAAAAACCAAATGGCGCAAAGCCAGGTTTTGTTGTGTATTACACATATTATTCGGTTAATGTTAAACCAAAAAATCCGAGTTGTTAGTCGTTAGTTGTTAGTTATCAGTATGCAAGTTGCAAGTAGTTTTTAATGAAATTCTATAGTTTTTGTTAACTTAAAATGAAATAAATAAGTAACTCCCACTATGGTAGGGGCTGACTTGTAGTCGCTCGTAGTAGTGGGAGTAGTTTGTTTTTATTACAAATCAATTGAGTGCAAGGCGTGAATTGACAGCGAAGCCCTATTTCCTGTTTCCTGATTCCTAATTCCTAAATAATACTTGACAAATCTGTCTATTGGTGATAGACTATAATTGTCTATTAGGGATAGACAAAAGGAGCTGGATTTATGAACGAAATAAAATTAGGGCTTGTTGAAGCAAGATTTGCAGATATTATCTGGTCAAATGAACCAATGACTACTAAAGAATTGGTAATTGCTTGTCAAAATGAATTAGAGTGGAAAAGAACAACTACTTACACAGTTCTTAAAAAGCTTTGTGAAAAAGGTATTTTTAAAACTGAAGATAGTGTTGTAACGTCAATTATTTCTAAAGATGAGTTTTATTCAATACAGAGTGAGCAGTTTATAGATGAAACTTTTTCTGGTTCACTACCAGCATTTATTGCAGCGTTTACAAAGAGAAAGAATTTAAGCGAAAAAGAAGTAGAAGAAATAAAAAGTATGATTGACAAGTTTTAAAAGGTGGGGGAATTATGGAGAATTTATTTTTAACTATTGTTAATATGAGTATTACTGCAACTTGGGCAGTTTTAGCTTTTACTCTCTTAAGACCACTACTCAAAAAAGTTCCTAAATGGATTAGTTGTTTTTTGTGGGGTGTGGTAGGTTTAAGACTTTGTTTACCTTTCAGCTTTGAAAGTGTTTACAGTTTAATTCCTACAACAGAAACAATTCCGAGTGATATAACAATATCAAAAAACCCACAAATTGACACAGGTGTTGGCATTGTTAATGATGTTGTGAATCCTGTTATTTCTGAGTCTTTTACTCCAGACCCAAGTTATAGTGCTAATCCATTACAAGTTATAGTTGGTGTTGCTTCTTATATATGGCTTGTTGGTGCAGTTTTAATGGTGCTTTATAGTATTATCTCTTACATATTTTTAAAGAAAAAAGTTTCAGCTTCAGTACATTATAACAATAATATTTATTATTGCGATAACATTGAAACACCGTTTATTTTAGGTGTAACAAAACCTAAAATTTATATCCCATCGGGTGTAAACGAAAGTGATTTAGAGTTTATTATAGAGCACGAAAAATCACATTTAAAGCGTAAAGATTACCTTATAAAACCATTTTCATTTTTACTTTTATCAGTTTACTGGTTTAACCCAGCAATATGGCTATGGTACATTTTACTTTGCAGAGATATTGAGTCTGCTTGTGATGAAAAGGCAATTAAGTTTTATGATAACGAATATAAAAAAATGTATTCAACAGCTTTACTTAATTGCAGTACACAAAAAAGAATTATTATGGCGTGTCCTGTTGCTTTTGGTGAAACAGGTGTTAAACAAAGAATAAAATCTGTTTTGAATTATAAGCATCCGGCAGTTTGGGTAATTAGTGGTGTAACCGTTATAGCAATATGGTTAGCAATTTTCTTTGTAACAAATCCTGTGAATTCAGATTTTAAAAATGTGATTGATGAAAAAGGTTATGAAATAATTTGCTTTGAGCCGAAAACTATCAGCGAAGTGACAATGGCTGATAATATCTTGAATAGAGCTCCTGATGGAGAATTTGCTTTAAAACCACGCTTTAGATTATATGAAAGTAAAAGTATGACCATAATTTTAGATGAGGTTGATTTAAGCGAAGATGAAAATGATTTTTTATTAACTTTTTCTATTGAATACAATGATTTAGATGATTGGGGATTAGTTTATTCACCTTACTATAAAAACGAAAATGGTAATTATTCATACTTTACCAAAGTTGGTGGTACTGTTAGATTTTCATCTGCTTTAGCAGATTTTGAAGGTTGTGATTGTGAAATTACAAGTGTCGGTCCTGATACGGAATTTGTTGTAAAAGTCAGTAGGTACTGGTTAGAAAATGCTCGTGATTGTAAAATTAATCTCGCTTTTAATTTAGGTGAAATTACATATAAAAAGAAAGATTTAAAAATTGAAGATGAGTTATCTGTATTTTTAGATACTCAGTTAGCGGGGATATTTGACAGTCAACAAAAAGACAAGAATTTTAACTCCATTAATTATAAAATTTTAGATGAAGAGAAAAAGGGCAAGGATACAACGCTCTATATGACTGTAATGTGGCAGGAGTATTACTATTCTGAGGAAACAGGACTTTCTTTAAAACGGGAATATCATTATCCCGTTTCGCTTACTTATCAGAATGATGGTAAACTTTTCAGTAAAAATGGTAAGGACTATAAGTTAGTTAAATATTGGGTTCCCGAAAATGAAAACTATGATGAGGGTATGGATTTTTATAATAACTTCTCGGATTTTGCCTACAATGATTTTAAAGAAAATAAAATGTATTATTATACTTATCAAAAAAATTGTTGCGAAACAAGTGCAAAAGAGAATTTTAACGTAAAAGGTCTTGGCATTTATGGCAACGAACCTATGTTAGATATTAAAGACAGATTTAATTTCAGTAATGAATATAACGTCTTTAACCCTGAAAATACAGTTGCTATAAAGGTTTCGACTTTACCTGAAAATAAAGATTATCAAAAAGTTATTACTGACCCAAAAGTAATTGAAAGACTTTATGATATTATTTCTGATGAAATTTACTCAACAAAGGCTGTTAAAGTAACTGACGACAGATTCCGTGAGTTACATGGAATGAGCATTATTCTGGAAGATTACATGATATACAATTCCGAACCATTATCATATTGTTACGATAAACATATTTTTATGTTCCCATATTTCCTTACACCAGATGGTTGTTATGAATTAGAACATAAGCAGCTTGAAGAAATTGAAAAGCTCATTCTTAATGCTGATAACGACACATCTATAGATTTAACACCACTTATAAATTCAGAGGATATTATTAATCATTACGATATGACTGAATATGAAATCTCACTTCCTTCTAATTGGTATTATAATAAAGATAATCATACTTTTATAAATCAGGATAAAAATCAGAGCATTACAGTTACAAGAAAACTCTATGAATTTGAGCATTATTATAAAATGCAAAAAGATAGTTATAAAGATGCTTTAAAAGAGTATGGGAAAGAAAATGTAACTTGGAGTGAAAAATTAAATTTTACCAATATGGATGGCGTTAGTGAAGAGTGCTTCTATTCTGTGAAAAATTCACGCGGGTTAACTGTGAAAAGATTTTATATTTATGATAATAACGTCTTTTTAGTTGAAGTGACAGACAAATCAGAGAATTCAGATTTGAATGAATGTATGAGTCTTTGTAACAGTGTTTTAATGGTAGGTAAAAGCATTTATGGTGGTTCTGCGCATACAAGTAAAAAGCAAGAAACGACAGAAGCAGTTGAAACTGCAATAAGTAATGTAAAACTTGTTACTTCAGACACTCCACCAGAGAATACAACTTCTCCTGAAGGCTACACTACACCTTACGTTGATTACTTCACGCCAGAAGGTGAGCATGTGTATGAGTATTATGTAACAGAATAAAGGAAATAGGAATTAGGAAATAGGAATTAGAAATTAGAAAAAGTTCTATCATTTAAAGTTTTTCGTAAACTAAAATGATAGAACTTTTTATATCTAATATCTAAAACCTAACACCCAACGCCCAACACGCACTTCTTCCACTGCCTTGCAATAAGTTGATGCCCTGCAGTAGTTGGGTGTACGCCATCCCATAAAAGTTCAAAAATATCGCAGTTTTTACTTGCTTCATCAAATACTTCTTGTAACGGAACAAATATAAGACCGAATTCTTCTGCAATCTCTTTTGAAGCTTTCTGGTAAAATACAATGTTTTCTTTTACGAATTTACCAGGCGCTTCTTCTCTGTGTTTACCAAAGAAGGGCTCCATTATAACGATTTTGGTTTCAGGGTTTCTTTCTAACACTTCTTCAATCAAGAGTCTATATGTCTTTTTAAATCTTTCAGGTGAAGCACCGCAGTTGTGGTCATATTGAAAAATGAGTTCATTTACACCTATGAGAATACTTAAAACAGTAGGCTCTAAATTAAGACAATCTTCAATCCATCTTGCATATAAATCTGCAATTCTGTTGCCACTTATACCACGGTTATAAACAGTAACGTTTTTGCCCAAGTTATCTGCTAAAATTTCACTTGCTAAAATGTACTGGTAGCCGTGACCGTGAATGTGGTTTGGGTCAGAACTTCTGCCACGGTTACCGTCAGTTATAGAGTCCCCCTGAAAAAGAATAACATCATTTTCTTTGATTTTTATCATAATCAAACCTCAGTTAAATGTAAGCGATATGAGTCACCGTCATTGTCTAAAATGTCGTAAAGATTAAGACCTGCATTCATAAGGTAAGCACCGCTAAATGTGTCTCCAGTTGCTTCATCTTTATAAATGCTGTCAGGTTTAAGACCCTGTAATTTAAGCATTTTAAATCCGTGAACCACTTTTTTAATCTGAACAACAGTAACAAGCGATTCCTTTTTGTCTTCTGAAACAAACTGCCAAGCACATCTGTCCCAATTTTCAAATGGTGACTCTAATCTGTAAAGGTCACCGTAGTGAATTACATCATAATATTTGTGGTAACGCTTTGCCTGTTCTTTGATTTCAGTTATTTCTTCTTCTGATAATTTATCAGGGTCTAATTCATAACCGAATGTACCCCAGAGAGCAACGTTTGTCTTTGTTTCGTAACCAGTTCTCTTACTTGCAGAAACATGAGCACCCATTGTTGAAGCAGGATACACAAGAGACGTACCAAACTGAATTGTAAGTCTTTCAATTGGGTCAGTATCGTCACTTGTCCAGATTTGTGGTGAGTAGTAGAGCATGCCGGCGTCAAATCTACCACCACCGCCTGAGCAGTTTTCTAAAAGAAGGTGAGGGAAGTCGGTTGTTAATCTATCCATAATCTCATAAGTGCCAAGCACGAATCTGTGGAATACTTCACCCTGTCTTTCAGGTGGTAAGTCTGCATTAGCAACCTCTGTTAAGTTACGGTTAAAGTCCCATTTTACATAATCAATGTCATTT
Organism: Acutalibacteraceae bacterium; assembly: GCA_045592285.1. Taxonomy (GTDB): domain Bacteria; phylum Bacillota; class Clostridia; order Oscillospirales; family Acutalibacteraceae; genus DTU089. The sequence goes on along the minus strand of JAZNUL010000002.1, from coordinate 9,302 downwards.
TCAGAAAGTATTTTATACATCTGTGAATAAATGTAATCACGAACTTCTTTTCTTGAGTAGTCAATAACATATTGATTTCTTGCAATAGAACTATCTCTGCCTGTAACATGAAGATGCCAGTCGGGGTGTGCACGGAATATATCAGAATCAGGTGAAATCATTTCAGGTTCAAACCATATACCGAATTTAAGCCCCATAGCTTTAACCTGACTGATAAGATTTGAAAGTCCGCCAGGTAATTTGTATTCAGCAACATACCAGTCGCCGAGCGAAGAATCGTCACTGTCTCTGTGACCGAACCAACCATCATCCATAACGAGCATTTCGAAGCCCATATTTTTAGCGTGACGAGCGAATGATACTAATTTATCAGTATCAAAATCCATTCCTGTACCTTCCCAGTTATTAATAAGGAGTGGTCTTTTCTTTTTCTTCCATTCACCACGAACGAGGTTATTAGAATATAACTTGTGGAATATTCTGCTCATTTCACCCAAGCCTTCGTTAGTGTAAACCATAACAGCTTCAGGTGAATAAAATTCTTCTTGTGGTTCTAAAACCCAACTGAAAGTTTCAGGGTTAATACCCATTAAAACTCTTGTTTGTAAGAATGAGTCAACTTCGACATCGATTGAGAAGTTTGAACTATAAACTAAATTGAAACCATAACATTCGCCATATGTTTCAGTTGCATTTTTGCTTACAAGAGCTGTGAAAGGGTTGTGGTTATGGCTTGAAGAACCACGTTTGCTCTTTATCGACTGAATACCTGTATGTAAATTATGTCTGCCTAATGAACGCTCTTTTGCCCATTTACCATATAAATTAAGCATTTCAAAATCACTTGAAGGTAAATCAACACATAAAGAGTGTACTGCTTCAATTGAAAATGCTTTGTCAGAATTATTTTTTACAACAACACTTCTTGTGATGGCGCCATAATCTTTAAATACTGTGTAAATAAGAGTAACTTCTGCACCAGTAACTTTATCACAAGTTAAAACTTCGAGTGTATCTGCCTCGTCGTCGTTATTAAGATAAAGTGATGGTAAACCTTTTAATGCTTTTTTACCTTTGTAAATTTTGTGACTTACATATCTTAAATCTGTAACTGTATCACCGTTAGCATTTTTAACAGCGAATGCAGAAATTCTGAAATCACCAGCACCATTTGTAGAATATTCCATAGGTGTAACGTCTGGTGAAAAATTCTTTTCTCTCGCAGTTGGTGAATCCGGGCAGAAAGAAGCATAATGGCTTCTGTATCTTAATTTTTCAACGTTTGTATCAGGAATTGGTGCACCATAATAGTAGTGAACTAAATAGTTACCAGCAAAAACGCCAAAAATGTATGTACTGGTTTTAGTGTCAAGCTTAAATACTTTGTTTTGTTCATCAAAAATAATAGACATCTTACATTCTCCTTATTTTGTTAATTCTTTAATATTGCTAAGTTTTCTTGGAATATTTATCTCTTGAGGACAATGTTCCATACACTTTTTACAATCAATACAATTGTGTGCTCTTTTTTCTTCTGGTATAAGAAGATAAGTCTTGTTTAAATCTTCAATTTCTCTTGTTTTGTTATATTCGTTATATGAAGCAAAACAAGATGGAATATCAATACCTTTTGGGCATTCAGTAACACAATATTTACAAGCAGTACACGGAATTGCAAAGTTCTTTCTGAAAAGAATGTTTGCTTCTTCAATTGCTTTCAGCTCTTCGTCACTGAGTGGTTTACATTCATTAAAAGTGTTAATGTTATCTTCAACCTGTTCATAGGTTGACATACCACTTAAAGTTGTTAATACATTCGGGAGTTGTGCTACAAATCTTAATGCATAAGAAGCAGGGGAATTACTTGAAAGCTTTTTGAAAACTTCTCTTGCTTCGTCGTTCAACTTCTGTAAAGAACCACCACGAACCGGCTCCATAACAATACAAGGAATGTTTCTGTCTTCAAGCAATTTATAAAAATCTTTAGCGTTATCAGCTTCCCAGTCGTAATAGTTAATCTGTAACTGAACAAAATCCCACTCGTAATTATCTAAAAGCTCTTTAAATAATTCCATATCACCGTGGAATGAGAAACCTAAATGTTTTATTTTGCCTTGTGCTTTCTTTTCTTTTAAATTTTCGTAAGCGTTAACAGAAATGAATGTGTTCCAAATATCTCTGTTTAAACTGTGAAGAAGATAAAAGTCAAAGTATTCAACCTCACATTTTTCTAATTGCTCATTAAAAAGCTCATCAACAGTTTTGCCATCATTTTTAATTGTCCAACCAGGAAGTTTCGTTGCTAAATTATAACTTTCTCTTGGGTATTTATTGAGAATTTTACCTGCAAAAATCTCTGATTCGCCAGCGTGATAAACGTAAGCAGTGTCAAAGTAGTTAACACCATTTTTATAAGCTAAGTCAACAAGTCTTTCGGCTTCTTCAAAATCAATATCTTCTTTTCCCTCATAAAGTTTAGGAAGTCGCATAAGACCAAAGCCCAATTTTGAAACCTTGCCTTGAATATTAGAAAATTCGCTGTATTTCATAAGTGATACCTCACAAAAAATTATTTGGTATCATTATACAATACAGCGAATTTATTTACAATATAAACTTAAAAAATTGTTTCAATTATTCTCTCAGAACAATCGGGTGAATATTTAAAATAATTAATATGCGTATCATCTAAGAAATAGACTGGCGCAGGCTTTGGGTAATCTGCCTCAAACGATTCCACAATAATTAATTTGAATTTCATTTTTTCAGGAATAATACTTTTTATATATACACTTGCTTGTTGACCCACTTCTACATTAGATGTGTATTCAGCAAGACCAGCAAGATTTGGCGCTAATTCAATAAAAATCCCATAATTTTCAACACTTCTTATAATTCCACTTACAGTTTCACCAACTGAAAATTCTTTTGCATTTTCTTCCCACGTGCCTAAAAGCTCTTTGTGCGAAAGTGTCACACGATTATCCTCATCAATATCTTTAATAATAACTTTAATTTCATCACCAACAGAAAATCTAACGTTAGGGTGTGGAATACGAGAAACCGAGATATTGTCAATTGGCAAAAGTGCATTTATACCGCATCCAATATCACAGAACACACCAAAATTCTCAAGGTGTGTTACAGATGCATTTATTATATCACCAACATTTAATTCTGGTAATCTTAATTGATAAAATCTGTTTTGTAAAACCTTTCTGCTTAGAATTGCGGTGGGTTTTCCATTAATTTCTTTTATATCTGTAATTATAAATTTTACTGGCTTGTTAACTCTTGCAATTATTGCAATATCTCTTGTTGTTCCTTCGTCAATTCCTACGGCACACTCAGAGCGTGGAATGATTCCTTCAATAAAACCGAAGTCGATATGTAAATTGTGCTCCTTGTCGCAAGATAATGCTCGGGCTTCTAAAGGAGTTCCTTTTTTAAAGGCTTCTTTAAAATTTTCAAAGCTGCTGAGTACTCTTTTATTCTCTTCTGTTTTAATTAAAAAACCCTCTGGTAAATATAACGACATTTATTATCACCTGATTCCATTTATTTTTATGTTTACTCTTTAATTTTATGAAGAGTTGTGTTATAATATTTCAAATTATGGAAAAATTTTGAAAGGTGGAGTTAAATTTGGATATTCAGGTTGGCGATGTATTAGAAATGAAAAAAACTCATCCTTGTGGCGAGAAAAAATTTACAGTTCTCCGTTCGGGTATCGATTTCAGACTCCGTTGTAATAATTGTGGCAGAGAATTTTTAATTCCAAGAGTGAAAGCAGAAAAAAATATTAAGAAAGTAATAAGAGAAGAAAATAATGATTGATAAATTAGAACAAGTTGAATTAAGATATGAAAAGGTTAACGAACTTATTTGTGAGCCAGAGGTTGTTAACGACCAAAATCAATATAAAGAGTTAATGAGAGAGCTTAAAAATCTCACCCCTGTTGTTGAGTGCTTCAGAGCATATAAAGAGGCTGACAAAACTGAAAAAGAAGCGTTAGAACTTCTTTCAGACGCTTCACAGGATAAGGATTTTAAAGAACTTTTAGAAGAAGAATATAAAGAGTCAAAACAAAAGAAAGAAGAGCTTTTTAGTGAACTTAAAACTCTTCTTTTACCTAAAGACCCTAACGATTATCGAAATGTTATTATAGAAATCCGTGGTGGTGCTGGTGGTGATGAAGCAGCACTTTTTGCGGGTTCTCTTTTCAGAATGTACTCAATGTATGCTGAAAGCCGTGGCTGGAAAACTGACGTTATGAATATTAACGAAACTGGTCTTGGTGGTATTAAAGAAATCAGTTTTATGATTGAGGGCGAGGGTGCATATTCTCGTTTTAAATTCGAGAGTGGTGTTCACAGAGTTCAGCGCGTGCCAGAAACAGAATCTGGTGGCAGAATTCACACTTCAACAGTTACTGTAGCAGTTTTACCAGAAGCAGAAGAAGTGGATATTGCAATAGACCCAAGCGAATTACAGATTGACACATTCCGTGCGAGTGGCGCTGGTGGTCAGCACGTTAATAAAACTGAATCTGCAATTAGAATTACACACCTTCCTACTGGCACAGTTGTTGAGTGTCAGGATGAAAGAAGTCAGCACAAAAATAAGGACAGAGCTTTAAAAATTCTCCGTTCAAGACTCTTGGAGGTAGAAAGAGAAAAGCAAGACTCTGAAATTGCTGACGAACGACGTTCGCAAGTCGGAACAGGTGACAGAAGTGAAAGAATAAGAACTTATAACTTCCCACAGGGCAGAGTTTCTGACCACAGAATTGGTCTTACACTTTATAAAATTGAAGCAATTATGAATGGCGATATTGATGAACTTGTTGATGCACTCGTAACTGCTGATACTGCCCAAAAATTACAAGCAGCTGAGGGATAATTTTGAATACAGAAATTATAAAGATATCTGCTACAGATGGTAGCGAAAAATATGAAGAAGCAGTTGAACTTTTAAAGAATAACCAAGTTGTAGGAATGCCTACTGAAACTGTTTATGGTCTTGCTGGTAATGCTTATTCAGAAGAATCAGTTAAGCGTATTTTTGAAGCAAAAGGCAGACCACAGGATAATCCTTTAATAGTTCATATTTCAGAATTTTCAGAAATTTATGATTTAGTAAGCGAAGTGCCTGAAATTGCAAAAAAGTTAGCAAAAAAATTCTGGCCAGGGCCACTTACTATGATTTTGCCCAAAAGTGAAAAAGTGCCTTCTTGTGTTACTGCGGGTTTAGATTCAGTTGCAGTAAGATGCCCGTCACACCCAGTAGCAAGAAATTTAATTAAATATTGTGGTTTACCAATAGCGGCACCATCTGCAAATATCTCTGGTAAACCAAGCCCTACAAAAGCAGAACACGTTTTTTCTGATTTAAACGGTAAAATTCCACTTGTTATTGATGGTGGCGAAAGTGAAGAGGGGGTTGAGTCAACCGTAATTTCACTTTGTGGTAACACCCCGAAACTTTTAAGACCTGGTAACGTAACGTTAAGAGAATTAGAGAGTATCTGTGGCGAAGTTTTAGTTGATGCTGCAGTTTTAAATCCTCTTAAAGAGGGTGAAAAAGTATCTTCACCAGGTATGAAATATAAGCATTATTCACCAAATGCTTCTGTCACAATTTTAAAAGGTGATTATAAATCATTTTGTGACTATGTTAATAAAAATAAAACAATCGACACTTTTGCTATGGTTTTTGATGGCGAGGGTAATGATTTAGACGTTGAATTTATTACATACGGCAACAAAAATGATTATCGTTCTTTAAGTAACCATCTTTTTGATTGTTTAAGAGAGCTTGATTCTTTAGGTGCAAAACAATGCTTTGTTCGTTGCCCTCAGGAAACAACAGACGATTTGGCAGTATTAAACAGACTTTTAAGAGCAGCAGCATTTAAGGTTATTGACTTAAATAAAATACTTTTAGGTCTTACTGGCAAAACAGGAGCTGGTAAATCGACTGTTTCAAGATATTTAAAAGAAAAAGGTGCATATATAATCGACGGTGACATTGTCGCTCGTAAAATTTTAGTTGATAATCCTGTTCTTTTAGACACGCTCGCTGAAAATTTTGGTAGAGATATTTTAGAAAATGGTGTGTTAAATCGTAAAAAACTTGCCGAAAAAGCGTTTTCTACACCTGAAAATACTGTACTTTTAAATTCTATAATGCACCCTGCAATCAATGATAAAATACAATGCGAAGCAAATGAAGCTTTTAAAACACACAACGTAGTAATTGTTGATGCTGCGGCAATAATAGAATCAGGTTTTGCTGATACTTGTGACAAGTTAATTGTTGTAACAGCACCAGAAGAAATAAGAAAAGCACGTATAATGAAGCGTGATGGAATCACTGAAAAAGATGCTCTTATTCGTATAAATGGTCAAAAGAAAGACGAGTTTTACGAAGAAAAGGCAGATTATATTATAAAAAACTACGAGCCGTTTTTACTTGAAAACGAACTCGCAGAATTAATAAAAAATATTTTTTAAGGAGTGCTTAAAAATGGCTAATAAAAAAATTGACGATTTGAAAAAAGATTTATTTTATAAATCTGAAAATGCTGGCGAAGTTTTAAAGGATACTGAAATCAAAAAAGCAGATAAATTCTGTGAAGATTACAAAAAATTCCTTGACTCTTCAAAAACAGAAAGAGAAGCTGTTGCAAGCGTTGTAAAAATTGCAGAAGCAAATGGCTACAAAAAATATGATGACAAAAAGAAATATAAAGCAGGCGATAAGTTCTATTACGTAAACCGTAATAAATCTATTATTCTCACAGTTATGGGTAAAAAGTCATTAAAAGAGGGTGTAAAAATCTCTGCTGCTCACATTGACTCACCACGTCTCGACTTAAAACCAAACCCACTTTATGAAAAAGATGAATTAGCACTTTTCAAAACACATTATTATGGCGGTATTAAAAAATATCAATGGGTTACAATTCCACTTTCACTTCACGGTGTTGTTGTTAAAAAGGACGGCACAGTTGTTGATGTTTGTTTGGGCGAAGATGACAAAGACCCTAAATTTGTTATTACAGATATTTTACCTCACTTAGGCTACGAACAAGCAAAGAGAACTTTAGGTGAAGGTATTAAAGGTGAAGAATTAAATATTTTAGTTGGTAGCCGCCCATTTAAAGATGGCGAGGGTAGTGACCTTGTTAAACTCAACATTATGAAGCTTATCAACGAAAAATATGGCATTATTGAAGCTGACTTCTTAAGCGCAGAACTTGAAGCAGTTCCAGCATTCAAGGCTTCAGATATTGGTTTTGACAGAAGCTTAATCGGTTCTTATGGTCACGACGACAGAGTTTGCGCTTACCCAGCAGTTATGGCTTCATTAGCAGTTGAAAAGCCAAATTACACAACTGTAACTGTTCTTGCAGATAAAGAAGAAACAGGCTCAGATGGTAACACAGGTCTTAATTCAGATTACCTTGAAAACTTCATTTATAAATTAGGTGAAATGGAAGGCGTTCAGGGATACGATATTTTAGCAAAGAGTGAATGTCTTTCTGCTGACGTTAATTCAGCACTCGACCCAACTTTCTGTGACGTATTTGAAAAGAATAACTGTTCAGAAATCAATAAGGGTGTTGTTATAACAAAATACACAGGTGCTCGTGGTAAATCTGGTACAAGTGATGCAAGTGCTGAATATATGGGCAAAATCCGTGGTATGTTAGAAAAAGCAGGTGTTGTATGGCAAATCGGTGAACTCGGTAAGGTTGACGCTGGTGGTGGCGGAACAGTTGCAAAATACATCGCTTCACTCGACGTTGACGTAGTTGACTTAGGTGTTCCTGTTCTTTCAATGCACGCTCCATACGAAGTAGTTTCAAAGCACGATGTTTATATGGCTTACAGAGCATTCTGCGAGTTCTTTAAGCAATAATTATAATTTTAGGGAATGAGCTATGCTCTCCCGAGAAAAAAGTTCTATCATTTTCGTGAACTGAAAATGATAGAACCTTTTATTATATCAATTCTGCATTATGCATTGTGAATTGTGAATTAACAAAAATCATTGTCGAATTTTGTATTATTTGCGAATAGAAATAAGTAGTAAAAAAGTTCATAATTATACTGATTATTTATGTATAAATATAATACATATAAAACAACAATTTTCGGGAGAATTTATGCCAGTTTTTAAATGTAAAATGTGCGGGGGAGCATTAAAAGTTCAAGAGAATGCGACTGTTGCCACGTGTCAGTATTGTGGTACTCAGCAGACCCTGCCTAAAATAGATAGTGAAAGAATTTTGTCGCTCTTTTCACGTGCAAATAATCTTCGTCTTAAAGGTGAATTTGACAAAGCCGCTGGTATTTATGAAAGTATTATTTCTGAGTTCCCAGATGAAGCTGAAAGCTATTGGGGTTTAGTGCTTTGTAAATACGGCATTGAGTACGTTGAAGATGGGAACGGCAAACGAGTTCCAACCTGTCATAGAACGTTGCCTGTTTCTATAATGAATGACGATGATTTTAAAGAGGCGTGTGAATATGCCGATATTTCAGCAAAAACTGTTTACCAAAATGAAGCCAAAGCGATTGATAAAATTCAAAAGAGAATTTTAAAAATCGCTCATAAAGAATCACCTTACGATATTTTTATTTGTTGTAAAGAAATTGATGATTTAACAGGCTCTCGTACAGAAGATAGTCTTTTAGCACACGATATTTACACAAAACTTATTAAAGATGGTTATCGTGTATTCTTCGCAAGAGCTTCGCTTCGTGAGGTTGCGGGTGCTGATTATGAACCATATATTTATGCTGCATTAAAAAGTGCAAAAATAATGCTCACTATTGGTACAAAACACGAGTATTACGATGCAGTCTGGGTTAAGAACGAATGGAGTCGTTTTATTTCTATGATGGCTGACGATTCTTCTAAGGTTTTAATCCCATGCTTTAAAAATATGGATGCTTACAACTTGCCTGAAGAATTTAAAAATATGCAGGCACTCTATATGGGCGAAGTAACATTCTTTGGTGACCTCTTAGATAATATTGAAAGAGTTGTAGGCAAAGTAAATATAAAAAATACAACCGAAGCAATCGTTTTAAATAATGAAAATTCAGATTTTGCCCCACTTTTAGAGCGTGGTTTTCTCTTACTTGAAGATGAAAAGTGGCAAGATGGTGACGATTTTTTTGAAATAGTTCTTCACAAAGATACCAAAAATGCTACTGCATATTTAGGTAAGCTTCTTGTTGACCTTGAGGTTTCAAAACCTGAAAAATTAAAGGATTTTCATACACCA
>JAZNUL010000001.1:0-16589 GCA_045592285.1 Acutalibacteraceae bacterium | reverse complement strand
CCAATGGCTGCTGCTATTGGTGCAGGGCTTCCTGTTCTTGAAGCAACTGGTAGTATGATTGTTGACATCGGCGGTGGTACAAGTGAGGTTGCAGTTATTTCTTTGGGTGATATTGTTACTTCAAAGTCAGTAAAAATGGCTGGTGATAATTTTGATGAAGCAATTATTTCTTATGTAAAAAGTAACTTCAATCTTTTAATTGGTGAAAGAACTGCAGAGGATATAAAAGTTAAATTAGGTTCTGCTTATCCTTATGAAGGTGAAGCAGCAATGGAAATCAAAGGTAGAAATCTTATGGATGGTCTTCCTAAATCTGTTGAAATTACAAGTGAACAGGTTCGTGATGCTTTAGCACCATCTGTTGACCAGATTCTTGACTCTATAAGATATACATTAGACAGAACTCCACCAGAGCTTGCAGCGGATATTTGTGAGCGTGGTATTATGCTTACTGGCGGTGGTGCTCTTTTAAGAGGCTTTGACAGATATATTTCTGAAGAAACAAATATGCCTGTTCACGTGGCTAAAAATCCACTCGATTGTGTTGTTAATGGTACAGGTATCTGCCTTGAAAAAGATTTTCTTGGCTTCAATAAGAAGGGTTAATTAAAATATGAAAAGATTTTTGCAAAGTGACAGTTTCAAACGTCTTGTAGCAATAGTTGCAGTAATTCTTTTAGGTATAATTTGTGCGGCGTTTTCTCATAATGCATCGTCGCCCTTTACCACAGCTATGAGCTTTGTGTTTTCTCCTGTGCAAAGGTTAGCCTCGAGCTTCTCTAATGAAATGACAGGACTTTCTGCTTCTTTTACATCTTCTTCGGTTTATATCGAACAGATAGAGGATTTAGAAAATCAGATTTCAGAATACAGAAAACAGCTTGCTGATTACGAAGAATTAAAGCAGAAGGTTACAGCATACGAAGAATTTTATGATATAAAGGTTCAGAATCCAGACTATCAGTTCGCTTATGGTACTGTGGTTTCAAGAGATGTGGCAGACCCTTATGGTTCTTTTGTTATAAATGCAGGTTCAACTTCTGGCATTGAAGTGAATGACCCTGTAATTTATGGTGACTATGTTGTTGGCGTTGTAAAAAAGGTTAATTTATCTACTTGTGTTGTTTACACAGTTTTAGACCCAAGAGTAAATATAGGTGCTTATGAATCTGCAACAAGAGAATACGGCTATGTTTCAGGTGACAGTAAGCTTCTTAAAAAAGGCCTTTGTAAATTACAAGGACTTGACCGCTCAAGCTCAATAGTAAGTGGCGGTGTTGTCTGCACCTCTGGTTCTGGTGGTGTGTTTCCACACGGACTTATAATAGGTGAGGTCGATTCAGTTACAAGTGACAAGATAACAACCTCTACTTATGCAACAATAAAGCCTTATACTAACCTTAACGACCTGACAGATGTTTTTGTTATTACTTCATTTATAGGTCAGGGCGAAAGTGATATTTCAGAATAAAATGTAGAAATCAGAATGAAAGGTGGTGAAAGTATGAATTATGATAATAACAAACCCAAAATAAAGCGCAGAGTTATTTTTGCAGTCCTCATAATAATTACTGCAATAATTCAGAATACAGGTGCTCGTTTTAATGGTGTTATTTCTTTTTCTGCTTTCTTGCTTATACCTTTAGCGGTTTCAATTTCTATGTTTGAGCGTGAAATAACAGCGGCACTTTTAGGTGCATTTGCTGGTCTTTTGTGGGACCTTTCAGCTGGTATTGATGGCTACAATATGCTTGTGATAATGCTTATTTCTGCGGTATGCAGTATTCTTATAAGCCGTGTTATGCGTAACAATATAGTAACGGCTCTCGTGCTTGGTTTATCAGCACTTTCAGTTTTTATTTTTCTTTATATAATGATTTATATAGTTCTTGATGGTGGCGGTAGTCCTATAAGTCAGATTTTTAGGTTTTATATACCATCATTCGTATTTACTTCTGTTTTTATACCGCTTTATTACTATTTAATTAAAACTATTTTTAATTCAAACAGAACAGTAGAAGAAATGTAACGGATTATAAAAAATTAAAAGGTGAAATAGATGACCAGAGAACAAAGAAAAAGAAGGACTCAGATAGGCATAGGTATAATAGTTGCAGTTTTTGTATGCCTTGTGCTCTATCTTGTAAAGGTTCAGATAATAGACGGTGATGAATATAAAGCGGCAAGTGCTTCGTTGGCAGTTTCTAAAACTACTGTGAAGGCTTCCCGTGGTGAGGTTTATGATACAAGTGGTAATCCGCTTGTTACTAACAGACAAGGTTATGACCTTGTTTTCAAATATGCAGAATTCCCATCATATAAGGATCAGTCAAAAAGAAATGTACTTATAGCTAAGCTTATTCAGCTTTTTGAAGAAAATGATGCAGTCTGGCTTGACAGATTACCTATTATTTATAACGAAAAAGGTAAATTGGTTGTTGATAAAGAAAAACAGACTGAGTTTGAGTATATGGTCTCAGAAAATATGCTTGAACTCGAAAAAGGTGTGAACTCAACACCAGATGAATGTCTTGATGCCCTTATTGAAAGATATGGATTAGAGGGTTATGGCAGACAAGAAGCAAGAAAAATAGCTTCTGTTTGTTTTGGAATGAAATACATTGGTTTTTCAGTTCCTATACCTTATACATTCGCAGAGGATGTGCCTGCAAATCTTGTTGCGGTTGTTCTTGAAAACAGTAATGTTTTTATGGGGGTTGAAGAAGAAAACTCGACTTACAGGGAATATGCAAACACCACCGCATTTTCCCATATTTTAGGTGTTGTGGGTTCAATCAGTGCAGAAGAATATGAATATGAAAAATTAAAGCTTCAACAGGCACTCAATAATGACGAAATCACAAAAGAAGAAAAAAGTTCTTTGCAGAATAATGCTTACTCTATAAACGACAAATACGGCAAAAGTGGTATTGAAAGTGTTATGGAGGGATATTTAAGAGGTAAAAATGGTATAAAAACAACAACTGAAGCGTCAGATGGTAGTGTTACTGAAGGTTATTTAATAGACCCAGAACAAGGTGCAACTGTTATTACTACAATTGATGCAGGGCTTCAGGAGGTAGCGCTTGAGGCGTTGGGGGATGCTTTAAGAGAAAATAAAAACTTACCATATTTCGGTGAAGCAGGTGCGGTTGTAGTTCAAAATGTAAGAACAGGCGAAATATTGGCGTGTGTGTCATATCCGACTTATGATATTACTAAATATTTTTCTGACTACGGAAAGCTTTCGACTGATGATGACAGTCCACTCTGGAACAGAGCACTTCTTAGTGCTTATGCACCAGGTTCAACAATGAAGCCAGCAATAGCTATGGCTGGTCTTGTTGAAAATAAAATAGATACGAAAAAAACTTACGATTGCACTAATTTTTACACCTGTGAAGACCAGACCTTCCAATGTCTTAGTCGTCACGGATACTTGAATGTTACATCAGCTCTTGAAAAGTCCTGTAATATTTATTTCTTTGAATTAGGTAGAGAATTAGGTATCGATAAAATGAATAAATATGCTGCTTTACTTGGTTTAGGGCAGAAAACAGGTGTTGAGCTTCCAGAGGTAGCAGGTGTGCTCGCAAGTGTTGCAAATAAAGAAGCAAATGGTGAAACGTGGAATGCTGGTGATACCGTTCAGGCGGCTATCGGTCAGTCAGATAACCTCTTCACACCAATTCAGCTTGTGAATTATTGCTCTACTATTGCAAATGGTGGAACAAGATATAAACCATATATGATTAAGTCTGTGCTTTCTGCAGACTTAACAGAAGTGATTTATGAAACAACACCAGAAGTGCTTAATACACTTCCTATAAGCAAAAGTGAACTTGCTATTGTAAAGCAGGGTATGAGACAGGTGTTGACAAGTGAAGAAAACAGTGCTCACTACAAATTCGAGGAATGTATAGTTGAAGCTGCTGGTAAAACAGGTACTTCACAGCTTAAAAGGACTACGGATGATGGCACTGTGGTTGACTGTAACAATGGTTTCTTCATTTCTTATGCTCCTTACGATGACCCGGAAATTGCAGTTGCAGTAGTCGGCGAAAACGTAAAAACAGGTGGTGGTATGTCAACTGTTGCAGTTGAAGTATATAACTACTATTTCGGGCAGAAGAGCAAATATGAATCAATGAATAAAAATAATGTTTTAATTCCGTAAAAGATGATATGTATCAGTTTTTTGAAAGGTAGGAGTAAAAATGCCAGTTATAATGGTAGCATCTGCTAAGGGTGGCGTAGGTAAATCTACTCTTTGTGTGGGTTTAGGTAACATTCTTTCAGAATGTGGTAAAAAGACACTTCTTGTAGATATGGATATCGGTGTAAGAAGCCTTGATTTGTTACTTAACGTAGCAGAAAAAACAGTTTATAACTGGGGCGATGTGTTGCTTAATAATTGCGAACCATCTAAAGCACTTATCGGTATTTCTAAAAATTTAACACTTCTTCCGGCTCCTGTTTCTTTGAATGAAAATTTTGAGAAGGAAGAAATGCAAAAGTTAATAGAACTTTATAAAGGTAGTTTTGATTATATTCTTCTTGATGCACCAGCTGGAATTGAAACAGGCTTTATGCTTTCATTAAAATGTGCCGAAGAGTGTATTATAGTGTCAACACCAGACCCTGTAAGCATAAGAGCAGCAAGTAATGCGGCAAATCTTATAAGAAAAAATGGCGTGAAAGAGTTAAGACTCGTTTTAAACAGATTCAATAAAAAACAACACAGATTTATTTGTGTTGACGATATTATAGATTCTGTTGGTGCAAGATTTTTAGGAATAGTGCCTGAGTCAAAGGATATTGCTCTTACAGCAATAGGTGAAGAATTATCTTACGACTCAAAAGGTAATATGGCATATTTAAGAATTGCAAAACGTCTTATGGGCGAAAATATACCTTTTAAAATAAAAAATATATAGTTGACTTTTGAAAAATTAGTAGTATAATGTCGTTGTACCAAAAATATGTGCACAATTTTTGATACCAATTAAAACAGGGGAGCTGACGGACGTCGGCTGAGATAGAAAACAACCCTTTTCTGACCCTTTAAACCTGATGCGGATAATGCCGCCGTAGGAAAAATATGAAGTTTGTCATTTCTCTCTACGGTGGTAATGTCGCCGTAGGGAGATTTTTATTGGAGGTCTTTAATATGACAAACTTAACAAAAAAACAAAAAAACAGACGTCTTGCAGAAAGTGCTCTGATGTTAGCACTTTCAACAATATTAGCAGAACTTGCAGTGTTTTCTTTGCCGTTCGGTGGTAGCGTAACACTTTTTAGTCAGGTTCCGGTTATACTTGTTTCTTACCGCTATGGTGTGAAATGGGGCCTCACAACAGGACTTGCTATGAGTATAATTCAACTTATCTTTGGAATTCAGAATTTCTCTTATGTAAGTGGTATGGCAGCATTTTTGATTCTCGCCTTGTGTGATTACTTAATTGCTTTTTCAGCTCTTGGTTTAGGCGGTATGTTTAAAGGCAAAATTAAAAATGATATTTTAGCTATCTCTTTAGGTGGCGTGGTAGTAACAGTTATAAGATTTATTTGTCACTTTATAAGTGGTGCTACAATCTGGAAAGATTACGCTGAAGGGGCACCCGTTTTAGAGTATTCATTTACTTATAATGCAAGTTATATGTTACCAGAGCTTATTATTACAGTTGTGGGCTTGGTGATTTTAGCTGGTATTTTTGACCTTAATTCTATTGAGTTAAAGACAAAGATAAAGAAAAAACAAAAATAGAAGTAAGAAGTAAAAGTAAATAATTTGTAAATCTCCTTTGTTTTTTTAGAAAATATTTGAATTTTATTATTATTAGTGATAAAATGAGAATGTTATTGATAAATCAAGGGAGGTTTTTTCTTGAAAGACGAAAAAGAAATGAATGCTTCTGCAGAAAAGTCAAATGAAGAATTAGAAGCGACTCTTGACAAAACAGAAGAATATGCAGAAGATGAACTTCACGATGAATTAGAAAAATTAGCTGAAACCTTTAGAAATGAGCTTAATAAAGCAAAGGAACAAGGTGCCGTAAAAATAGGTGAAGTAGCAGTTGTTGATGAAAACAATAATGTTATTCCTAAAGAAGAACTTTGTGAATGCTGTGGCGAACGCCGTAAAGATTTGAGTGTTTCAGCTAATTATCAATATTGCTCAGAATGCCGTGAGCGTATGAAGCGTTACCCAATAAGCATTGTAAGTGCCTTTATTGCTATTGTGGTAATTGTTGTAGCAGTAGCTGGTGTCGGCGGTTTTATAACAGATTTCAGTGGTTATAACAGTGCACGTCTTGCAAAGAATGCTGATAGTGAAAACAAAAAGTTTTCTGCAGTTGAATATTATGACGAGGCAATATCTTTTTTTGATGAAAAAGACGTAGTTGCAAAAAAACTTTATAAAGATAGCGCTTTAGCTGTTTTTGATACGTTACCATCCGGTGTAGCATCTTTTAACGAGGTTGCAGAAAGATTAGAAAAATCTGTTACAGAGTTTGAAGCTAAGCTTCCTCTTTATAAAAGCTATAAAGATTTAAGAGACAAGGCTCTCATAATGTATAATACATTCACAGCCTTTTATACAACTCTCAACAATGTTGAGTATGGCACGTTCGATGAAACTGATAAAGAAACTATAACTAAAATTTATAACGATATAGGTGCTTTAGCTGATAAAGAAGTTACGATTGATTCAATGACTGGTGGCGACGCTGAAACCACGGTTTATAACAAAGCGGGCGTTTTGTTTTCTCAGTTTATGTTTGCTTACACTTATGGTGATTTTGACAAAGCGTATGAAGCAATCAGTGCACTCTGGGAAAGTTACCCTGAATACATTCAGATGTTTGGTTATGAATTTGCAGTTATTGAAATTCAATCTGGTAACTATAAAAATGCTTTAAAAATTGCAGAAGCAGTGAAAGAAAATAATGCCGAAGATTCTTCACCTTATGTTATATATGCTTACAGTGAAAGAATGAAAGGCAATTACGACAAAGCAATTAAATATACCGATGAGGGTATTGCTTTAGATAGTCAGAATCCTGATTTATATAGACAAAAGGCAATTGCTTTAATGCTCAAAAAAGATTTTGACGGTGCGAAAAAAGAACTTGAAACAGGTCTTGGTATCAGCGAATATGGTGTTTTATATTACACATATTTAATTGCTGCAACAGAAGCAGGAGATACGGCGACAGTTGAAAAAATAAACACAGTTTTAGAAAATGCTGGGCTTAAAAATCCTGAAAAGATACAGAATTATCTTGATGGCAAACTCACTTATAAGGAAATCTTTACGGAAGGTACGGGTGATATAGAATGACATATTTATATGTAGCAACAAGAATATTCACATATTTCGGTACCGAGCTAAGAGTTTTCTGGGAGCAGCTTGCTTTAAGATTTTTTAAAGTTCCTCAAGAAGATACAAGAACCTTTAAATCTTCTGAAATGTGCGGTCATATTGAACACGAATTAACAAGTAGTCTCAGTAGTTCTTTTATGGTTTGTTTTTTACCATTTTTTATGAACTTTGTGCTTGGTTGTTGTCTTTTGCTTACAGGCTCTTTCAGAGTATTTTACATTGGTGATATTTCACTTGTAAGCTTACTTTTTCTCTGGGTTGGTGTTTCACTTCTTTCTAACTGTGCACCATCCTTTGAAGATGTTCTTTCTTTTAAGGATTATCTTTACAGAAAAGAAACAAATATCTTTTTAAAAATTCTTTTAACACCACACTTTGCAGTTTCTTATGCTTGCGCATTTTTAGAAAGATATTCTGTTACGTTTGTTTTAGCACTTGTGTTTGCCTGGATTTTCCCAACATTAATGAGCTTTACGTTTCCGATTATAAATCAGTTGCTTAATTAAAATCAAAATGCTCACAACGAAAGTTGTGAGCATTTATTTTTACATTATCTTTTCAGTTAATATTATTTCATCACTATCCGTAAACGTTGCAATAATTCCGTTTCTGTGTGCCGTTGCATAAATTGGAACTTTTGCAACCATTGTTAAATTCCATTTAACATTCGGGTAGATTTTGCCAAGGTAGTTTGTACAGATAGCAATTTCAGGTTTTAATTGTTTTAAAAATTTCTGCGAAGATGAACCATAATAGCCGTGGTGACCGATTTTAAGTAAATCAACGTCACCGATTTTTTCGCCGTAAAGCTCTTCGAGACCAGAGGTTTTTGTGAAGTCGGCAGCTAAAAATGCTCTTCTTTCACCTTTGGTAACAATAACACCAACGCTGTTTGCATTTTCGCCGTTGCCGTTTAATTCTTTTGGTGTAACAGTGTTTATAAATTGTAATTTAAAATCGCCAAAAGAAAATTCCCAGTCTGGTAAATCTTCAATTAAAACAATATTTTTTTCTTTGATTGATTCGATTATAGAGTTGTAAGTGGCAACGTTATCCCAGCCATCTTGCTCTAATTCTGTAGCAATCTCTGTGTTGTACTTTTTAAAATATGCTCTGCCGATTTTTATTTGTTCATCATTTATAATATCGTAAAAGCAACCAATGTGGTCATAGTGGTTATGTGTGCCTAAAATAAAATCAAGATAAACTTCACCTTTTTTATTCTTAGCCACCTTTTTTAAATAGTTGATAACTTCATCCTTATAGCCTTCGTACTCTGTTGTTTTTCTTGGGTTTTCATCACCCTCGCCAGAATCTATAAGAGCAAAATGTCCGTTGCTTTCAAGTAAAATGCAATCAGAGTTGCCAGTGTTCAGAAAGTGAATTCTGTCATTACCATTTTTATAGCTGAAATCTTCAGTAGTGACTTCATAGTTTTTTTCATATTTGTTGCAAAGCACAAGTGTAACAATATCTAAAATGAAAACCGAGAACATTACAAATGAAATTATAATTGTCGCAATAACACGAGCGAGTTTTTTCTTATCCATTCTCAGCACCACCTTTGTCTTTGCTGAAATATGAAAGTAAAATATTGAGGATTACAGCGAGAATAATTGTAATAAAAATATTTGTTACAATAGAAGCTATAAATAAAATGAAAATTATAGCAGTGCTAAAAATACCATTTTTAAAGCCTTTTGCTAAAGTGCCGAATGGAACCTGCTTCCAGGCATTAACTATTAAAACAACCGCCGCTGAGTGAAGTGGTATTCTCATTAAAATGTCATCTAAAAAGAAACAAGCGTAAATTATAAGGAATACTGAAACTATTGCAGAAGTTAAAGAGTAACCTCTGATTTTATAATTCCTTACAGGGAAACCACCCTGAATGCCGTTTAAAATTGTAGTTACGCCAGTTGAATCTGTTCTTGTGTTTTTAGAATTAAAGAGCAGAAGCAAAGCACCAACAGAAAAAGCACCCTTAAAAGCATTTACATAGCTTTGCATTGAGAAATCAAATTCTGTGTTGAATGATGGTAAGAAAAATGATAAATCACTTTGAGAAATAAAATCAAAATTCCCTTTAAGTTCATTTATCGGTGTGTATTCAATTTGAGGATTTAAAATAAAGTTTAAAATAAGTGGTAATAATAACGAGAAGCATTCTGCTGGTAAATACTTATTTGCTTTTCTGAATTTGAAAGGGTAGGTAATCATACAGAAAAGTGTAATTGTGCCATAAAAGACACCACGCCAATTAGGGTGGAAGCCCAAAGAACGATATGTTTTTAAAATTTCAATTACTGTAAAGCCTTCTGCACCAATTCCAAAATAATGAGTTGTAAGAAGCGCAGTGACTGAAAATGCAAGACCTAAAGAAAGTCCTCCGAAAACAGCTGGGTGAATTGTTGCTTCTTTAAATTTCTTGCTAAATGCAAAATAAAAGAGAGCACCACTTATAACAGAAAACGGCAACAAAGAATTGTTTTCTGAAGATAAAACTAAAAGAAGTGGTACTGTAAAAAATGTATCGGGTGCTAAAACTTCTGACTTTAATGTTACAGAAATAAGTGAAGAAGTTATTGCCGTGACAAGTGCATACCATATATTAAGTTGTAAAGAAACGGCAAAGCATAATGAATAAGAAAAAATAAATAAAAATGCTGTAATGCCATAGCTTATATTACTTATAATTTTGTTATTTTTAAGCATTTTTTTAATCCTTTATATAAATTGAAACGAAACTATTTTACATTAAATTTATTAATATAACAATAGTTTTTTCAAAAATATAGCAATTTAATTCGTTTGTTTCTTTAATTCTATTGACTTTTTTAAAAATACATTCTATAATTACTGTAATTGGTCGAAACGCAGTTGCGTTTCGCGAAAGCCGATTTTTCGGCTTTCAGCAAAATTGTTTTCTCAAAATACAATTTTGCAATACAGTCATTGAAAGGATTATAGTCGGATTTTCAAAGAAAATCCGATACCAAATATATGATTTGGTATCGAAACAGCGCAAATTTACGCTGTTTCGACTAACTATAATCGTTATAATGAAACAGATTTTGAAGAATGGAGTGGGATATTATGAAATTAACCCCTGCAATGAAAATTATTCTCGCGGTTGCAGCAATTTGTATTGCAATCACACTTATTACTACAAACAATATTGCAACTGTTATGGTTCTTTTTGGACTTAACTCAACCCCTGTTGCTTCAACTGGCACACAAAGTCAGGCTGTAGTTCAGCAGCAAGGTACAGTAAACCAAGGTGGTACTGTTTCAGGTGATTCAGGTACAAGTTCAACAGTTACACCTACACCAGATGCTACACAACCAAGTGGTGACAACACAACACCAACACAACCAAGTGGCAACTCAGGTTCAACAGGTACAACAGATGACAAGAAACCTGCTGACAAAAATGATGCATCAAATGCTACTCAGTCAGGTAAAATGTCAACTGAGCAAATCGTTGACCTTTATAAAAAAGGTATGGATAAAGTTCACACAAGTGCAAAAACTGCAGTTCGTGTAAAAGATGGTGCTATTAACTACAAAGGTATTGTTGAAGCAGGCGGTCTTTCAAGTGCAGCTTCTACACTTATGGGTATGTTTATGGTTCCTGACGAAGCTTCTATTGAAGAAAAAAATGAAGAGTGGGATAAAGCTAATGTTCCACCAAAAACCTGTAACTTAACAGCGGCAGGCGTTAAGAGTGCTGATTGTGTAGAAAAAGATGGTAAATATGTTGTAACAATCGTTGCAAAAGATGCTACTAACCCTAAAGCAGGTGCTGATGGTATCGGTTCTGTTATTGATGTTATTGAGGAAGAGCAAATCACAGGTTCAATCAGCTCTGTTCCTGGCCTTTCACTTAGCAATATAAGCATTGCTTATGAAAACGTAACAGTAGTTGCTACAATCGACAAAGCAACTGGCAATATCGAAAACATTAAAATCAATGCTCCTTGCGTGCTTCAACTTAGTGCAAAGTTAGCGTTTGTAAGTATAGATAATGCTAAGGTTGGTATTCAGGTTATTTCTGAATTTGCAATGACATATTAATTTTAAAATTACATAAGACAGCATCTGGTTATCAGGTGCTGTTTTTTATTGGAAGTGAAAAAATGCTCTCTTTAGAAAAAATAAATAGCTTTTTGTGTACTGAATTAAAGAATATTGATATTAATATTTTTGACGAGGTAACGTCTACAAATACACTATTAAAAGAACAAGGTAGGAATAAAAATGAGTGGTGTACCTATATCGCTTCTTCGCAAACAGGTGGTAAAGGCAGACTTGGTAGAAGTTTTTATTCACCAGAAAATACAGGTGTATATTTCAGTGTTCTTTTAAAACCTGATTTAGAAATAGAAAAAGCAATTTTAATTACAACTGCCGCAGCAGTTGCTGTAACAAGAGCGTTAGAGACTTTGGGTTGCCAAAATGCACAGATAAAATGGGTTAATGATATATTTGTTGACAATAGAAAAGTTTGCGGTATTTTAACGGAAAGTGTTATAAATACAGAAACTAAAAAACTCCAGTTTGCAGTTTTAGGTGTTGGCATAAATCTTATAAAACCTGAGTCAGATTTTCCAGAAGAGATAAAAAATATTGCTGGTGCAGTTTTTCAGAATGAAACAGAAGATTTAAAAGAATTCTTTGTGGCAGAATTTCTTAATGAGTTTTATTGTATTTATAAAGAGTTGCAAAAAGCTTCATTTATGGAAGAATATAGAGAAAAGTGTTTGTGTTTAGGAAAAAAAGTAACGGTAATTCAAGGTGATGCTAAGAGAAAAGCAACTGTAATTTCGGTAGATGAAAACGCCCGTTTAGAGGTAGAATATGAAAACGGAGAGCGTGAGTTTTTAATTAGCGGAGAAATCAGTATAAAAATATAACAAAAAAATGTAAAAATGATTATTATTGTTGCTAAAATTTTTCATATTCTCTTGCATTTGACAAAATTGTGTGGTACAATGCAATGTGTATATATGGGGTATAGTGTCTGAACTTTCCCAAGTCGTTATTAGGAGGATATATATGAAAGCATTAAAAAAAGTGTTAAGCATTACACTTGCTCTTATGCTTGCAGGTCTTGCGCTCTTGGTTCCTGTTGCTGCTGCAACTGATGTTCCACTTGTTATAGTTCAAGGCTTTGCTGCTGTTCCGCTTGTTAAAAATGCAGGTACTGATCAGGAGGTTATGGTTTTCCCACCAGAAAATCTTGCAACAGATGGTATGATTGCTGACCTTTCTACTGCATTCCTTACAGGTTTTATAGAATATGGTGCAAATGGTGCCGATTGGGCTGCATTTGGCAAAAAGGTTCTTCCAATTGTTAAAAATATGCTCGATGATATTGCTTACAATACAGACGGCACACCAGTAAATGACAATGTTACTCATGAAACTTATGACGAGCCAATGTCAGCTTATGCTGAAGAAGAGCAAAAAACAATCTTCACAGCATTTGGCTTGAAATATGCGGCACAATATAATCCAGATTTAGTTTACGCTTTTGGTTATGACTGGCGTGAAAGTCCAATTGATTGTGCAAATGACCTTAACGATTTCATTAAATATGTTAAGGCAAGAACAGGCTCAAGTAAAGTAAACGTTGTTGCTATCAGTCAGGGTTCTGCAGTTACATTAGCTTACCTTTCAGCTTTTGGTGGCTCAGATATCAATAACCTTGTTTTCGCTTCTCCAGCTTGGCAGGGTACTTCACTTGCAGGTGATACTTTCACAGGTAATATCGCTCTTGATATTTATGCTTTTGAAAACTTCCTTGTTGGTATGTCAGATGGTAGTGCAACAACTCACATTATGGCAGTAATTCTTTCTTCATTTGCTACAACTGAAGAATTTACAGAGGAATATTTCTTCTTCTTACAAGATGCAGTGAATGGTATGAAGCCACAAATCTATGATGAAATTATTATAGATATGTTAGCTGGTATGCCAGGTCTCTGGTGCTTAGTTCCAGCAGATTACTACGATGCTGCAAAAGAATTCCTTTTCCCAGAAGGCGTTGACGCTAACCTCTTAGCAAAGATTGATGCTTATAATGCAATCCAGAGAAATGCTAAAGCTGTTGTTGAAGAAGCAGAAGCAGATGGCATGAAGTTCGGTATTGTTTGTGGTTATAACAGACAAATTGCTCCTATTAACGAAAGCCTTAACACCAGTGATATGGTTGTAGATACAAAATATGCAAGTGGTGGCGCTACTTGCGCTCCTTACCTTTCAGCATTCAATGACTGGGGTAACAGTTACACACAAGTAAAGAAAGATGGTCACTACCACGTTTCTTGGGATTACAAGGTTGATGCTTCAACATGTATGTTCCCAGAACAGACTTGGTTCATTAAAAACCTTCAACACGTAGCTTATGGTAACTACGAAACAGATGGCACTTGCGATATTGTTATGTGGCTTCTTTCAATGGATGACCAACACACAGTATTTACAGATAAAGAAAATTACCCACAATTCAGTCTCTATAATACATATAAGAGATTTACAAAGGGTATAAACGTTGATACTTCTCTTGGTGACGTTGACCACGATTACCTTATCACAACAAAAGACGCAAGAGCTGCTCTTAAAATTGCAGCTGGCCTCGTTGAAATGCCAGAAGATGAAGATAAACAAATTATCATCGATGCAAACGAAGATGGCGAAATCTCAACAGACGATGCAAGATTCATTCTTTGCTGGGCTGCTGGTATACCAACAGACGACCTTTATTAATAAATAAATCGCTATATTTGGCGCAGAACAAACCTCCGAAGTTTCGACTTCGGAGGTTTTAGTCATTTTTTCACCCGCTCGACGTACCTGTGTACGCCTTCGGGGATGAAGAAAAAGCCTTCTGCATCCAAATCTAACGATTTATGTTTGAGGGGATATTTGGCGTAGAACAAACCTCCGAAGTTTCGACTTCGGAGGTTTTAATATATTGAAAAATAAATATATCTATGATAAAATAAATTTATAGAATTACTTTTAAGGAGTGTTCCCTATGAGCGATACTAAAAAGAAAAATTCAAGCGTTATTCAAGCTGTAAAATTCGCATTGTTTTCTGCATCTGCAGGAATTATTCAGATTGTATCTTTTACTCTTCTTAACGAGTTTTTTCCTGATATGGAAGGCAACAACGCTATAACAAACTGGCTCTTTAACTCTGAATATGGTGCAAAATATCTTGTAGCACTCATTCTTTCAGTTCTCTGGAATTTTACATTCAATCGTAAATTTACTTTCAAATCTGCTAATAATATTCCGATAGCTATGCTTAAGGTTTTCGGCTTCTATTGTGTATTTACACCAGTTTCAGTAATCTTGGGCGAAATGGCGGCACAAAGATTTACTGCCGATTTTGTTGAATACATAATTTTAGGCGTTACTATGGCAACTAATATGGTAACTGAATTCTTGTATTGTAAATACGTAGTATATAACGAAAAAAGCGAGAATAAAGGTAAAAAGAATGATAGAGAAGAAGCAACAAAATAAAAATACTGTAAAAAAAGCACCACAGGGTAATAAATGCCCTGTTTCTAAAAAATGTGGTGGCTGTCAGCTTTGGAATTTAAGCTATGAAGAGCAGCTTAGATTTAAACAGGCAAAGGTTAATAAATTATTAGGTAGCTTCCACAAGGTTTCTACAATAATTGGTATGGAGCACCCATTCCATTATAGAAACAAGGTTCAGGCGGCGTTTGGTCGTACACGTGGTGGCGAAATAATTTCGGGCGTGTATCAGTCGAGTACCCATAATATCGTAAAAATTGACAGTTGTTTAATTGAAGATAAAAAGGCAGACGAAATTATTGTAACTATAAGAAAGCTTATTAAAAGCTTTAAATTAACTGTTTTTGATGAGAGAACAATGAAAGGTTTTCTTCGTCACGTGTTAGTTAAAAGAGGGTTTAAAACTAACGAAATAATGGTAGTTTTAGTTACTGGTGTTATTAACTTTCCATCTAAAAATGCATTCATCAAGGAACTTTTAAAGCTTCATCCAGAAATAACTACAATCGTACAGAATGTAAATAATAAATTCACAAGTATGATTTTGGGTGACAGAGAAGAAGTTCTTTTTGGTAATGGTTATATCGAAGACGTTCTCTGCGGTAATCGTTTCAGAATTTCACCTAAATCATTTTATCAGATTAACCCTGTGCAGACAGAAGTTCTTTATGGTAAGGCAATTGAATTTGCTGAACTCAAAGGTACTGAAAAGGTGATTGATGCATATTGTGGAATTGGTACAATTGGTCTTATTGCCGCAAAAAGCGTTAAAGAACTTATCGGTTGCGAAGTGAATGCCGATGCAATTAAAGATGCTAAAATAAATGCTAAAATCAATAATATAACTAATGCAAAATTCATTTGTGCAGATGCTGGTGAATTTATGCTGAAAATGAAGGAATCTGGCGAAAAGGCAGATATAGTCTTTATGGACCCACCAAGAGCTGGTAGTGACAGAAAATTCTTGTCATCGGTTTTAGCTTTGGCACCTGAAAAAATAGTTTATATCAGTTGCAATCCCGAAACTCAACAAAGAGATTTATTTTATTTGACTAAGAATGGGTATAAAGTAAAGAAAATTCAGCCAGTAGATATGTTTCCGTATACGAGCCACGTTGAATGTGTAGCTTTGCTGACACATTCTACAAACTAAGTTTGCCTTACGGCAAGTGATGTTACTTCGTAGTGAAGTTGTTTCACAGTGATGTTGCACCTTACGGTGCAGTGAATGGCAAACTTAACATCACTGCTTGCAACATCACTTTCGGTTACGAAAACATCACTTTAAACAACGTTTAAAACATCACTAAAAGGAGAGAATTAAAATGGCAAAGTTTGAAACTACTGTAAATGGTAATTTTGATGCAGTTATTAAAAGAGTTGAAACTGAAATAATTAATGGCTCTTTTACTGCTTCGCTTGAAGAGTCAAGCGATTTTAATAGCGGTGATGCTCGTTGTAGTGTTCGTGTTTTTGAAAGATATAGTTATAGTGGTTCAAACAGAGTGAGCCTTAGTGTAACGTTTTTTCAAAATAATAATGATGAAATTCTTGTTTCTGCAATTACTTCGGGCGGTAGTCAGGGTGCATTTTTTAAATTAAATACATTTGGAGAAGAAGCATTTCTTGATAAAATTAAAGAATGGT